>JACDFX010000233.1 GCA_013815575.1 Rubrobacter sp. | reverse complement strand
TCCCGGTGCTGTCCCGTGGAGACGACAATAGGCTCCAGATCCGGCGCGGCGTGCAGCTTCCCGATAAGGGGAGCAAGCTTGATGGCTTCCGGCCGTGTGCCGAACACGACCATGACGCGCTTGGCCATCACTCCACCGGCTCTGAGGCGAGACGCGAGGCCAGACGCGGGGTCTTGGCCCACCCGTTGCGCTTGGTCAGCATCCTCGTCCAGGCCCACAGCGTGAACACCGCGCCGAAGTAGCTGTAGGCGGCGAACAGGGCCCCATAGGCAGGAACCTGCCACCACGGCACCGCGTTGGGGCTGTTGCGCTGGTAGGTAGCGAGAAACACCCAGATCGCCCCGGTGCCCATGATCTCGTAGGCGGCTCTCCGCACCGGACCATCGGGCAGGAAGGCTAGGGCGCTGTTGTGGATCGCCACGAGGCCAAGTACGTTGGCGATCAAGAGCCCGGTCGAGCAGGTAACGACCATCACGAAAAAGACGAGAAGAAGGTATACGCAGAGATCGAGGCGGGCGATGAGGCGTGCCCTGTGCGCGACGAGCAGGCGCGGGAGGTGGGCAAAGCACTGGTAGTTGCCCTGAACCCAGCGAGTCCTGGACTTTCGGTAGCATCCGAACCGGAATGTACGTTAAGCGTCCCGGTCAGGGAATGAATGAACCGGTCTCCGCTACCTCCCGACGATACCTTTTCACGATCTCATTTACGGTAGTCTTGCTGAGGTTCAGTTCCTTCGCGATCCTGCGCTGGGAGCAACCTTCCTCGATCATCCTCAAGACCTCCGGAGCCAGCTTGTCGGACTTGGGACGATGGCCGGGCTTCCGGCGGAGTTTCCGGCGGAGGTCCCGTCCTACCGGGGGCGAAGAGCGGCGTCCAAGCTCATTGATCCCTCAACGTGCATTTTGGGATCGTAGGTTGCTCTCTACCACCGGGCCCTTTGCGCGACCTACGGGCTCGCGCCGCCGCTTCGGCGCGCCCCCCGTTCGCCCTCTTGCCCGTCGGGGCGTGGCCCGGGGCGTGGCCGGAGGCTTTCGGGCAGGAAGGCGACGTGTGGCTTGCCGGTTGCAGGGTGTATCCTAACCTCGGAGGCGACGCCGTAGACCGTTTCTATGAGCTCAGGCCGCAGCACCTCGTCCGGGGTGCCCGAGGCGAAGACCTCGCCACCCGAGAGGACGTAGATGCGGTCGCAGAACAGGGCGGCGAGGTTGAGGTCGTGCAGGGCGGCGAGGGCGGAGACGCCCAGGCCCCTCACCAGCCCCAGGACCTCGAGCTGGTGCCCGACGTCGAGGTGGTTCGTAGGCTCGTCGAGCACCAGCAGCCTGGCCTTCTGAGCTAGCGCGCGGGCGACGAGGACCTTCTGCTTCTCCCCGCCCGAGAGGGTGCTGAATTGACGCTCGGCGAAGGGAAGCATCCCGACCCGCGAGAGGGAGTCGTCCACGATCTCCCGGTCCTCCGCCGTCTCGCGCTCGAAGAGGCCCTTGTGCGGTGAGCGGCCCATCGCGGCGATCTCCCTAACGGCGAAGTCGAACTCGCCGGGCGTCTCCTGCGGCACGACCGCCGTCCGGCGCGCCATCCGGCGTACGCTCGACCGTAGCACGTCTTCTTCGCCCAGCGAGATCAGGCCGGCCTGCGGCTCCAGGACCTTGTAGACGCAGCGCAGGAGGCTGGTCTTGCCGCTCCCGTTCGGCCCGATCAGGCCGACCACCTCGCCCGAACCGACCTCCAGGCTGACCCCGCGCAGGATCTTGCGCCCGTCCGCCCCCCAGACGATGTTCTCGACGTCCAGCCTCACCCGCCTTCGCCCCCGAAGGCGCCTCTCTTGCGGCGCATCAACCAGAGGAAGAACGGCGCGCCGGCGAGCGAGGTGACGACGCCCACCGGCATCTCCTCTGGCGAGATGGCCGTGCGCGCCACGACGTCCGCCCACACCAGCAGGATCGCTCCCGAGAGCGCAGCCGCCGGCAAGACTCGCCGATGATCCGCGCCGACCACGAGCCTCACCGTGTGCGGCACCATCAGCCCGACGAACCCTATCGTGCCGCTCACCGCGACCATCGTGCCGGTCAAGAGACCGCAGAGGATGAGGAGTCTTCTCCGGAACCCGTCGGTCTCCACGCCCAGCGTCACCGCGGTCTCTTCGCCCGCGAGGAGGGCGTTCAGGGAGCGCGACTGGGCGAGGAGCAGCGCGGTCCCGCCGATAAGGGCCGCGGACGGCAGGGTCAGGTACTCCCACCGCGCCCCGCCCAGGCTCCCGAGCGTCCAGAAGAGGACGGAGCGTACCTCCTCCGGGTCGTCGGCGCGCAGCACGAGGAAGCTCGTCACCGCCGAGAGGGCGTAGGAGGCAGCCACACCGGCCAGGATCAGGCGCAGCGGCGAGGTATGCCCGCCGGGCGAGCGGGCGAGGGCGAGGACGAGCACGAAGGCGACGGACGCCCCCACAAAGGCGGCGACCGAGAGCGAGTAGATGCCGAAGAACTGCACGCCGCCCGCGATCACCAGCACCGCCCCCACCGACGCCCCTGAGGAGCCGCCGAGGACGAACGGGTCGGCCAAAGGGTTGCGGACCGCGGCCTGCAGGGCCGTCCCCACAACCGAGAGCCCCGCCCCCACCACCGCGGCCAGGAGCACCCTTGGGAAGCGGATCTGCCACACGATCTGGCCCTCCGCCGCCGACCAGTCCGGCCGCAGAAACCCCGTCGCTTCGTGCAACGCCACCTTCCAGACGGTCAGAGGCGAGATCCAGACCGGGCCCACGATGGTCGCCAGCGTGACCGAGGCGAAGAGCCCCGCGAGCAGCGCCAGGAGCACCCCGGAGAACCCGGACGCGACCGGCTTCCCGCCGCCCTCACCCTTGCCGCCGGTTTCGTCCACGGCGCTAGTCGAACGCCTTCGGGTGGATCGCCTCGGCGATCTCCCGTACGCCCTCGACGATCCTCGGCCCCGGGCGCACGACGAGGTCGTCGTTTACGATCGTTACGCGCCCATCCTTCACGGCCCCCAGCGCCGGGTAGCCTGGCCGCCCCGAGATCTCCTCGACGGTGACGCCCGAGGAGCGGCCCGCCAGGTAGTAGTCAGGGTCTCTCTGCAGGAGCGTCTCCTTCGAGTACTCGGGGTAGGCATCGCCGGTGTCCGCGGCGACGTTCGTACCCCCGGCGAGCCGGATGGCGTCGTCTATGAAGCTGCCGGGGCCGGCCGTCTGCAGAGGATCTCCCCAGACCTCGTAGAAGACGGTGGGCTTGGGCTCGCCGGCGACCTTCTCCCCGATCCGCCCCAGCTCGTCGCGCAGGCGCTCCTCGACCACCCGCCCCTTCTCCCGCTCGCCGACCAGCTTCGCCACCAGCCCGACGCTGGAGATCGCTGCGTCCACCGTCTTCGGGTTCAGCACGACCACCTTCGTCCTCGTCTTCTCGGCCATGTCTTCGGCGTAGCCCTCGGTGGCGCCGTCGAAGGAGAGGATCATGAGGTCGGTGTTCAGCGAGAGCACCTTCTCCACGTTCGGCCCGCGGTAGTCGCCGACCCGCTCTACGGCCTCGACCTCGGGCGGGTAGTCGTCGGCGGTCGTCACCCCAACGACCCTGTTGGCGGCCCCCACGGCGAAGAGGGTCTCGGTCACGCTCGGGGCCATCGAGACTATCCGCTTCGGCCTGGAGTCGAACGTCACCTCCCTGCCGACGGCGTCGGTGATCGTGAGCGGGTACCCCGAGGCTTCCTCCGGTCCGGAAGTGTTCGCCCCCGAAGGACCGCCCGCCGGACCGTCGCCCGAGCAGGCCGCAGACAGAGAGAACAGAAACAACAGCATCGGCAGCGTCCAGGACGCTTTCTTGTGCATGCGAGACCTCCCATTATGCGGAACGCTATCTACGCCCTTGCGCGGGGGAGGTACTAGGAGAAACCGCTACAAACCATGCGCCCCGCTCCTTCCTCGAAGAGCCTCGGCCAAAAGCCCTAGCTAAAGGGCCTTCCGCTTTTTCGGGGCGCCGGGCAGGTCTCCTGGCTCGCAGCTTCGACGATCCTTCCCGCGGCCTTCCCGGGCTCCCATGGGCCCAGTGGCCGGAGAGGCCGTTCGCCTCTCCCTTCTGGCGGGTGGATCTCGCCGCTCACAGTGGCGGGACCGCTCCGGATTCTCACCGGATTCCCTAAAACACCGCGGCGTCCCTTACTACACTTCTCGGGACAGGGTAGCAGCCCACGCCAACCCCATCAACGGATCCGGAATCGGTCCCCCCGCATCTCGTTTCTCCGGCACCACGCGGCGTACCGTTCAGCCCCCACGACGACGGCGTCGTGGACCGCCCGCGCCAGGTCCGCCCCGACCCGGGTCGCGGGGCCGGCGAAACGCACGCGCGAGCCCGGAGGTCCCCCGGAGCAGGCCACGCAGAGCGAGTCGGTGGCCGTCCCGGTGGCCGCCATGGGACCCATGGAACCGCCCCCGGCCTTCACTCCTG
>JACDFX010000232.1 GCA_013815575.1 Rubrobacter sp. | reverse complement strand
ACAATCCCGACCGTCGTGAAGATGGAGACGTAGGCGCAGGCCGTGAGCAAGACCTTTATTACCCGCTCCCGAACCTGCCTGGCGCGGCTGTTGCGCTGCCAGTCGCCCTCGCTGGACCTCGTCCTTCCCGCGTCAACCGCCACCGAGAACCCTCCGAAACCTCGTAATCAGAAAAATAGGGGCCGGCTCCCGTGCCGGCCCCCCAATGCTACTAGTAGACCCTCCCGGACACAAACGGCTATTGCGACTGCTTGAGAGCCCCCTCCAGGTCGCCGCCCTTCGGCGTGCCCGCCTCGATAAAGACGGTGCCGGTGGTCTGGTCCTCGTATTGCGCCCGCGACTCGTCGGTGAGGCTGCTCGGCATTGTCACGTACTTGGCGGCCTCGACCAGACGATCGAGGTTCTGATCGGACACGTAGAAGTCCACGAACGGCTTTACCGCGTCGTTGTTCTTCAGGGCCTTGGTGCTCACGTAGATGAACAGCGGGCGCGAGAGGCCGTACTCACCGGACCTGATGGTTTCGGCGGTAGGCTCAACGCCGTCGAGGGAGAGCGCCTTGAGCGAGTCGAGATTGTTCTCGTAGTAGGAGTAGCCGAAGTAGCCGAGCGCGTTCTCGTCGCCGGCCACACCCTGCACGAGTACGTTGTCATCCTCGCTGGCCTCGTAGTCCGTGCGGTTGACTTCCTCCTCGTTGCCGACGATGGTCTCGTTGAAGAACTCGTAGGTGCCGGATTCGGTGCCTGGGCCGTAGAGGCTGATCTCCTCGTCCGGCCACTGCGGGTCCACCTGGCTCCACTGCGTGATCTCGCCCTCCGCGGCCGGCTCCCACAGCGTCTTGAGCTGCTCGCTCGTCACCTCGGTCGCGAAACTATTGTCCTTGTTGACCACGACCGAGATACCGTCGAAGGCGACCGGGATCTCGATAAAATCGACCCCGTTCTCCTCGCAAATCGGCACCTCCTCGGCCACGTCTATCGGCCTGGAAGCGTCCGATATCTGCGTGTCGCCCTGACAGAAAGCCTCGAAGCCGTCGCTCGTACCCGAGCCGCCGATGCTGATCTTCGCGTCCGGGTTCTCCTCTCTGAACAACTCCGCCGCAGCCTGCGTTATCGGCTGGACCGTGCTCGATCCCTCGATGGCGATCTCGCCGGAGACCGGCTCGCTGCCGCCACCTCCGCCACCGCCCTGGCCTCCTCCGCCACCGCCGCCGCCACAGGCGGCCACCACGAGCGACAGTGCCAGCACCAGAGCCGTCCCCACTATGAACCTCACACGCAAGATCCTACTCAACCCACATCCTCCCTACGCTACGACTACAAAAGACAGTCCTTCGTCGTTCAAGGCAGGATGATATGGGATATAGCCCGGCATTTAGTTGCAGTTATGTAAACTCCAAGCTAAATCGAGGTTAAACGGACTTCAGGCATCAAGTATCAGCCATCGGTTTTTGGGTGCCAGGGCGGGGGGCTTTTCGCCATCCGCTGTCTCTACCGGAGAGTCGCGCGAATCCCGGCCGCCACGCCTCACGAGCAGGCGCCCCGAAGCGGGCCATCCTCCTTGGGCCTTTTTACTCCCACTCGATGGTGCCGGGCGGCTTGCTCGTGATGTCCAGGGCGACGCGGTTCACGCCGGAGACCTCGTTGATGATGCGGTTGCTTATCTTCTCGAGCAGGTCGTAGGGGAGGCGGGCCCAGTCCGCGGTCATGGCGTCGTCGGAGGTTACGGCCCTTATTATGACGGGGTAGGCGTAGGTACGGGCGTCGCCCATGACGCCGACGGAGTGGATGGCGGGGAGGACGGCGAAGCTCTGCCAGAGGTCGCGGTAGAGGCCGGCCGACCGGATCTCCTCCTGCAGCACGGCGTCCGCCCGGCGCAGGATCTCCAACCTCTCCGCCGTTACGTCGCCTATAACCCGTATCGCGAGCCCTGGCCCTGGGAACGGCTGGCGCCACACGAGCCGCTCGGGCATCCCAAGCTCCGCCGCGACGACCCGAACCTCGTCCTTGAAGAGGTTTCTCAAGGGCTCGACGAGGTCGAGATCCATCACTTCCGGTAAACCGCCGACGTTGTGGTGGCTCTTTATCTTCGCCGCGTCGCGGGTGCCGCTCTCTATAACGTCGCTATATAGTGTGCCCTGGACGAGGAAGGTGGCGTCCTCTATCCCCCTGGCCTCCTCCTCGAAGGTGCGAATAAACTCCTCGCCGATGATCTTGCGCTTCGCCTCCGGGTCGGTCACCCCGGCGAGCTTGTCCAGGAACCGCCCCTTGGAATTCACGTGAACGAGCGGCACCTCGGAGTTCTCCCCGAAGGCCTCGACGACCTGCTCGGCCTCGTTCTGCCGCAGCAACCCGTGGTCCACGAAGACGCAGGTCAGGTTGTCCCCGATGGCCCGGTGGACGAGCATGGCCGCCGTGGACGAGTCAACCCCGCCGGAGAGGCCGCAGATGGCCTTCCTGTCGCCGACCTGCTCTCTTATCCGCTCGACGGCGTCGGTGATGATGTTGACCGGCGTCCAGTCCGGCTTGCAGCCGCACGCCTCGAAGAGGAAGTTCTTGAGGATCTCCATCCCGTACTCGGTGTGCCGGACCTCCGGATGGAACTGGACGCCGAAGCGCCCCCCGCGAAGCGTCGGCTCCTCGAACGCGATGATCGGGACGGAGGGTGTCTCGGCCGTTACCTCAAAGCCTTCGGGGGCGGCAAATACCGCGTCGCCGTGGCTCGTCCACGCCTTCTGCTCGTCCGGGGTGCCGGCGAAGAGGCCATCGTGACCTTTGATGATCAGGTCGGAGCGGCCGTACTCCCTTATCTGGACGGCGCCCACCTCCCCGCCCAGGGAGAGCGCCATGTGCTGCATCCCGTAGCAGATGCCGAGCATCGGGGTATCGAGGTCGAAGAGGGCGTCGTCCACGCGCGGGGCGCCCTCGCCGTAGACGGAGTTCGGGCCGCCGGAGAGGATGATGCCCTCAGGGTTGCGACGCTCTATCTCCTCGACGGGGGTGTCGTAGGGGATCATCTCGGAGAAGACGCGGCACTCGCGGACGCGCCTGGCTATGAGCTGCGAGTACTGGCCGCCGAAGTCCAGGACCAGGATCACACCGTGGCCCCTACCGCAGTATGAGTCAAGAAATCCGTTGGAGAAGTGTCGGTGAATCTTGACGCCTGCTCGGTACAATGAAGTGCATGCACAAGACCTTCGAATACCGTCTTTACCCAAACCGTACACAGCAAGAATTGCTCTTCTCCTGTCTCGCCGAATCGCGCCGTATTTACAATGAGATGCTCGAACTGGTTAAAGACCATTACGCACAGTGCGGCGAATCTCTCGGTCGGTATGATCTCACCTGTCAGTTCAAGGGCCGCGGTGGTAAACACGTGCCCCAATCTACGGTCCAAGCACTCTGCGGTCGTCTCGACAAAGCCCTGAGGCGATTCCTCAATCGTAAGGAGCGCAAGGAGAAGGTCGGCTTCCCGCGCTTTAAATCTGGCAATCGCTGGCACTCCATCCATCTCCGGCAGTATGGTAAGGGACACGATGTCTTCCTTGACCATGAGACCAAGAGGCTCAGAGTCCCCAAGAAGCTCGGTGGAAGCATCAAGATAAAACAACACCGTCCTATCGAAGGTATCCCGAAAACGGCTTACCTCGTGCGCCGAGCCGACGGCCACTGGTATGTACTCGTCGTATGCGACCTCGGAGCAAGACCTCCTCTCAAGGATGGCCCCACCATTGGCATAGATCTGGGTTTGAAGGTTTTTCTCGCCGATTCCGAAGGCCAGACGGTCGAAAACCCACGTTACTATCGACGGAGTCAGAAGAAACTGCGAAAAGCGCAACGCAAGACGTGTCGTCGAAAGAAAGGCTCCAACAGACGCAAAAGAGCCGCGAGACTCGCCGCGAAGCGGCACCTCAAAATCGCCCGTCAGCGGAAGGACTTTCTCCACAAAACGGCCCGCAAATACGTCGATAGGTACGCTCTCGTTGCCGTCGAAGATCTCAATATACAGCGTCTGACAAAGAACCGGCCTCTCGCAAAAAGTATCACCGACGCGAGTTGGTCGAGTTTTGTCTCCATCCTCGACAATAAAGCGGAAGAAGCTGGTTGTCGAGTTGTTAAGGTATTGCCTCGTTTCACCACTCAACGGTGTTCCAGCTGCGGCGAGATGGTCCGAAAGTCCCTCTCGGTTAGGATCCACTCCTGCGACTTCTGCGGTCATGTCGAAGACCGGGACGTCAACGCCGCCAAGAACATCCTGCTGGCTGGGATGCAGCCTTCGGAGCGTAAAGTGGCCGGTTGCGGCGAGCTTGCTCCGAGAAGCCGCCTGCTTTAGCGGGCGGAGTCATCACTTGCCCATCCCGACGCGCTGGGCGGACTGCTCGGCCTTGCCCTCGGTGGCGAGCGACGGGGCGAACATGACCTCGGCCTTCTGGAACTCTTTTATGTTCTGGT
>JACDFX010000231.1 GCA_013815575.1 Rubrobacter sp. | reverse complement strand
CACCCTGGGGCAAGATCACCCAAGGGTCCCCAACCAGGAAGAAGCACAAGCGTTCGGACGCGATGATCGTGCGCCGGCGCAGGAAAGGAAGGAGGCGCTAGGTGACGCGCTCATCGAAAAAAGAGCCGTTCGTAGAGGAGCGCCTGATGGAGCGCATTCTCCGCATGAACGAGAACAACGAGAAGCGGATGCTCAAGACGTGGAGCCGGGCGAGCGTCGTCTACCCCGAGTTCGTCGGCCACACCATCGCCGTTCACGACGGGCGCAAGCACGTGCCCGTCTACTGCACGGAGAACATGGTTGGCCACAAGCTCGGCGAGTTCGCCCCGACGCGGACCTTCCGCACCCACGTCAAGAGCGACCGGACCGCGAGGCGCCGATGAAGGCCGTCGCCAAGTTCGTCCGCATAGCCCCGCGCAAGGCGCGGCTGGTGGCGGACGAGGTCAGGGGTAAGAGCGTCCCCGAGGCCGTCACCATCCTGCAGTTCACCAACAAGCGGGCCGCCGGCATCGTCGGCGACGTCATAAAGAGCGCCGCGGCCAACGCGGAGCACAACGACGACGCCGACATGGAGGCGCTGTTCGTCCGGGACGTCCGGGTTGACGAGGGCCCGACCATCAAGAGGTACAGGCCCAGGGCCATGGGCCGGGCCACCATGATCCGCAAGCGCACCAGCCACATAAGCGTCGTGCTGGGTGCCCCCGCGGGTGTGCTAGTAGGCACGCCCGGAGACGAGGACGAGGAGTAATATGGGTCAGAAAGTACATCCGGGAGGATTTCGCCTCGGCGTCAAGCGCAAGGGCGAGAAGGTCGATTTCAAGAGCAGCTGGTACTCGGACAGGGACTACGCCGAGCTTCTCGGCGAGGACCTCAAGATCCGCAAGCACATCGAGACGAAGCTCACCCGCGCCGGCATCGCCGACGTGCGCATCCGCAAGGCCGCCGCGCAGGGTGAGATCGCGGTGGACATCCACACGGCTAGGCCCGGCATCGTGATCGGCAAGGGCGGTAGCGAGGTGGACGCCCTCAGGAGCGAGCTGGAGCGCCTGACCAAGAAGAAGGTCCAGGTCAACGTGCGCGAGGTGCCGCGGCCCGAGTTGAACGCGGCGCTCGTGGCGGAGTCCATCGCGGAGCAGCTCGTGGGCCGGGCGGCATTCCGGCGGACCATGAAGCGGGCGCTTACCAGCTCCATGCGGAGTGGGGCGCAGGGCGCCAGAATCCAGTGCGGCGGTCGCCTGGGCGGTATCGAGATGAGCCGTTCCGAGACCATCTCCGAGGGTCGGGTGCCTCTGCACACGCTGGATGCGGACATAGATTACGGTTTCCGCGAGGCGAAGACGCAGATGGGCCAGATCGGTGTCAAGGTCTGGATCAACCACGGCATTCACGACGAGCAGCCAGAAGCGATCAGGCGGTAGATAGATGCTTGTACCGAAGAAGCTCAAGTACAGGAAGCCCCACAGGGGCAAGATGCGGGGCCAAGCCAAGGGCGGCACCGACGTGCAGTTCGGCGAGTACGGCCTGCAGGCCTTGGAGCCGGCCTGGATAAGCAACCGCCAGATAGAGGCGGCCCGTATCGCGATGACGAGGAAGATCAAGCGCGGAGGGAAGGTCTGGATCAACATCTTCCCGCACAAGCCCTTCACCAAGAAGGCCGCCGAGACCCGCATGGGAGGCGGCAAGGGCTCCGTGGAGGGGTACGTCGCCGTGGTCAAGCCGGGACGCGTGATGTTCGAGATGAGCGGCGTGGACGAGACGCTGGCGCGGGAGGCCATGAGCCTCGCCGCCCAGAAGCTTCCCATAAAGACCCGCTTTTTGGCGCGCGGAGGTGGACAGTAGATGAAGGTCGCAGAAGTGCGCGAGTTGGACGTTACGCAGCTTGAGAGCCGCCTCGCCGATACGCGGCGCGAGCTCTTCAACCTGCGCTTCCAGCACGCCACCGGGCAGTTGGAGAACACGGGACAGATAAAAGAGGTCCGCAAGAACATCGCCAGGATCCTCACCGTCCTGAACCAGAAACAGCAGGAGAACGGATAGTGACAGAAGAAGAGAAAAACCAGAATGGGGCGCCCCAAGAGGCCCCCGAAGGCGCCACGGAAAATGCCACCGAGGAGCGACCACCCGAGACGCCGCAGGACCTCATAGAGGGGGCCGGGGGGGGCGCGACCGTCGAGGCCGGCCTCGATCCAGGACCGGCCAAGGGTCCGGCGCTGGACCAGGACGAGGGCCAGATCCAATCCGACACCGAGCGGAACCGCCGCAAGGAGCGCGTTGGTATGGTCGTCTCCGACGCCCCCGAGAAGACCGTTACGGTCTCGGTGGAGGCGCTGGTGCGCCATCCGAAGTACAAGAAGCGCGTGCGCCGCTCGAAGAAGTTCATGGTTCACGACGAGGGCAACGAGGCCCGGGTTGGGGACACGGTCAGGATCATAGAGACCAGGCCGATCTCGGCGCGCAAGCGCTGGCGGCTGGCCAACATCGTGTCGAGGGCCGAGTAGTGATCCAGCAAGAATCCAGACTTAGAGTCGCCGACAACACGGGCGCCAGGAGCATCCTGACGATCCGGGTCCTCGGCGGCAGCAAGCGCAGGAATGCTGGTGTGGGCGACGTCATCGTGGCGACGGTCAAGGAGGCCACACCTGGAGGCGCGGTCAAGAAGGGCGAGGTCGTCCGGGCGGTCGTGGTGCGGACGAAGAAGGAGACGCGCCGGGACGACGGTTCGTACATCCGCTTCGGCGAGAACGCCGGCGTCATCATCAACCCCGACGGGGCCCCGCGCGGGACCCGCATCTTCGGGCCGGTGGCGCGTGAGTTGCGCGAGAAGGGCTACACGAGGATCATCTCGCTGGCCCCGGAGGTGCTCTAGCTTATGGCTCTAAAGATAAAGCGCGGGGACACGGTCGTCGTGATCTCCGGCAAGGACAAGGGCAAGCGCGGCGAGGTCGAGCGGGTAATACCCAAGAAGAACCGCGTTGTCGTGAACGACGTAAACACGCGCACGCGCCACGCCCGCCCGAGCCAGAACAACCAGCAGGGGCTCTTTACCTTCGATGCCCCGATAGACATCTCGAACGTGATGCTGGTGGACCCCGGTAGTGGGGAGCCGACCAAGGTCGGTTACCGGTTCACGGACTCGGGGGAGAAGCTTCGGGTCGCGAAGAAGACCGGGAGGGACATCGATGGCTAGGCTAAAAGACAAGTACAGGGAAGAGATCGCCCCGGCCCTCAAGGAGCGGTTCGAGATCGAGAATCCCATGAGGATCCCCGGCCTCGAGAAGATCGTGGTCAACATGGGCGTCGGAGAAGCCGTGGTCAACAGCCGCGCGCTCGACGGCGCGGTGGAGGACCTGGCGAAGATCACCGGGCAGAAGCCCCAGATCCGGCGGGCCCGCAAGAGCATCGCCGGGTTCAAGATCCGGGAAGGAATGCCGATCGGCGCCAGGGTTACCTTGCGCAACGAGCGGATGTGGGAGTTTCTCGACAGGTTCGTCTCCGTGGCCTTGCCGCGGGTGAGGGACTTCCGGGGGATCAACCCGAAGAGCTTCGACGGGCGGGGCAACTACGCCATAGGTCTTCGGGAGCAGGTTATCTTCCCCGAGATCAGCTACGACGCCATCGACGCGACCCGCGGGTTGGACGTCGCGGTGGTGACGACGACCGAGAGCGACGAAGAGGCTCGGGAGCTTTTGCGGCTCCTCGGGATGCCCTTCAGGGAGAGTTAGAGATGACGAGGAAAGCGTTGCTGGTAAAGCAGCAAAAGCCGCAGAAGTTCAAGGTCAGGGAGTACAACCGGTGCCAGCGGTGCGGCCGGGCCCACGGTTACTACCGGAAGTTCGGCCTGTGCAGGATCTGCCTGCGCGAGCTGGCGCACGAGGGCAAGATCCCCGGTGTTACGAAAGCGAGTTGGTAGGTAGAGATGACGGTCACAGATCCTATAGCGGATTTCTTGACCCGCATCCGCAACGCCCACATGGCGAAGCAGAATGTGGTCCAGATCCCGCACTCGAAGATGAAGGCGGAGATAGCGCGCATCCTCCATCAGGAGGGCTACGTGCAGGAGGTCTCCGAAAAGGGCACCGGCGTCGAGAAGCGCCTGGTCATCGACCTGAAGTACGGTCCCGACGGCAGGCGCGGCATAACCGGCCTCAGGCGCATGAGCCGTCCGGGCCGCCGGGTGTACCGCAAACAGACGAGCATACCCCGCGTGCTCGACGGGCTTGGGGTGGCGATTCTCTCGACCTCGCAGGGAATCCTGACCGACCATCAGGCCAGGCGCAAGGGTATCGGGGGCGAAGTCTTGTGCTTCGTCTACTAGGGAGGTCTTAAGAGATGTCGAGGATTGGTAGGGCTCCGGTAGAGCTCCCAAACGGCGTGAACGCCGAGCTTTCGGACCGGAGCGTAAAGGTAACGGGACCGAGGGGCGAGTTGACCGTGCCCGTCGGCCGGGGC
>JACDFX010000018.1 GCA_013815575.1 Rubrobacter sp. | reverse complement strand
GCGCCGGCGCCAGAAGGTGCTGGAGGAGTCACCGTCTCCCAGCATAAACCCCGAAATGCGGGAGAAAATGTGCGAGGCGGCCGTCCGGTTGGCCCGCGAGGCGGGCTACGCCAACGCCGGGACGGTCGAGTTCCTGGTCGAGGGGGACGAATTCTACTTTATAGAGATGAACACGCGCATACAGGTCGAGCACCCGGTCACGGAGATGCTGACGGGTGTGGATCTCGTAAAAGAGCAGATCCTGGTGTCGGCAGGCGAGCCTCTGAGCCTCGGACAGGAAGACGTCCCCTTCGTCGGCCACTCGATAGAGTTCCGCATCAACGCAGAGGACCCGGACAACGACTTCATGCCCTCCCCGGGCGAGGTCACGTTCCTCGAAGTGCCGGGCGGCCCCGGCGTCCGGGTGGACTCAGCGATGTACGCGGGCTACACGATACCGCCGTTCTACGACTCGATGGTGGGCAAGCTCATAGTCTGGGCGCTGACCCGCGATGAGGCCATAAGCCGCGCCCGCCGCGCCCTGCGCGAGTACCGGCTGGAAGGCATCAAAACCACCATCCCCCTTCACCTGCGTCTGCTGGAAGATGAAGCTTTCCGTTCCGGCGATTACCACACGGGGTATCTGGAAGACCTGCTGGACGGGTAACGTAAAGACTTCAGGGTCCGGCCTTATAGTCCGAGTATACTTCCGTGAGACTGGGCGAAATATCGGAGGGCTTTCCGTGCAAGAGGAGACACGCGAGGTCACGCGGCGGCGCTTCACCGTCCACGAGTATCATCGGATGGGCGAGGCCGGGATACTCCACGAGGACGACCGCATCGAGCTCATCGACGGCGAGTTAGTCGAAATGGCCGCCATAGGCTCTAGACATTTCACCTGCGTCAACCGGCTAACCCACCTGCTCGTTGGAGAAGTGGGCGATAACGTCATCGTCAGCGTTCAGAACCCGGTGAGGCTAAACGAGTACGCCGAGCCGCAGCCGGACGTGGCCCTGATCCGGTCCAAGGACTACAGCGGATCGCTCCCCACGCCGGATGACGTACTGCTCCTGATCGAGGTCTCCGACACCACCCTCGCCTACGACCGCGGGCTAAAGCTGTCGCGCTACGCGCAGGCCGGCATCCCGGAGGTCTGGATCGCGGACCTTAAGGGCGAGAAGATCGAACACCACACCGGCCCGTCCGGCGACCTCTATCGGCACGTCGACCTCGCCCGTCGGGGCGAGACGCTCAGGTCCGTAGCGTTGCCCAGGCTAGACGTCCGTGTCGCCGACATACTCGGCTAGCGGATGTTCGGCTTCCGCCGCGGCGCGGATTCGGGGTTGCTCGCGAAACACTGCTTGGCCGCCGATGGTATGGTCGGTCGCGATGGATGAGCACAACCCAAAGGATCGACGGGCGCTGCTGGGACGGCTCTCCGGAGCCCGCACCGAACCCGAGATATCTGATGCCAAACGGGAAGCCGACTTCTACCTTGAGCGGCGTCCCCACGACGTGGACGTCGTTGTGGCCGCGGAGAAGCTGGAAAAACGCGCCGCCAAGCTTGGGGACCCCGAGCGCGGAGCAAACAGGTGGAGCGTCGCGGTCTTCGTCGGGTTGGCCGCACTCATCACGCTCGTCGTTTTCGGCTACACGCGGGCCTGGGTACCGGCAGTGCTCGCCGGGGGGCTAATAGCAGGGTTGGTCGCCGAGGGCGTATGGGATACTCTCGTGGCCCGCGCCGAACTCAAGCAGGCACAGCGCGACGACCGCAGGTCCGGGTAGGTCCGGGAATGACGGTGCGTCTGCCGAACCTGTAGGGGCGTTTCGCGAAGCGCCCCCCGCCTAGCCTGTCAGGCCACGGAATCTACGGCGCGTTCCAATATGGCGAGGCCCTCTTCAAGCTCATCGTCGTTGATATTGAGCGGCATGAGGGTGCGGATGCAGTTGCCGTACTGGCCGGCGGTCAGGAGCAGCAGCCCCTCCTGCAACGCGGCCTGCACGATCCTGGCGTTACGCTCCTTGTCCGGCGTCTTCGTCTCCGCGTCGGTGACGAATTCCATCGCGGCCATCGGGCCGAGGCCCCGGACGTCGCCGACAAAGTCGGGGTGCCTGTCCTGAATGTCGCGCATGGCGGACATGACCTTCTCGCCCAGGGCATTCGCCTGGGTCAGGAGGTCCTCCTCCTCGAAGGTGTCGAGGACGGCGAGCGCCGCGGCACACGCTATGGGATTGCCGCCGTAGGTGGTGCCGAGGCCGCCGGTGTGGACGGAGTCCATTATTTCAGCCCTGCCCGTGACGCCGGCTATGGGCAACCCGCCGCCCATGCTCTTGGCCGTGGTCATGATGTCAGGCTCCACCCCTGAGTGCTCTATCCCGAACATCTTGCCCGTCCTGCCAAAGCCGGTCTGGACCTCGTCCACGATCATCACGATGCCGTGCTCGTCGCAGAGCTCCCGTAGCTGCCTGAGGTAGAAGTCAGGGAACGGTATGAACCCACCCTCCCCGCTGACGGGCTCGACGATGATCGCCGCGACGCTGCTCGGGTGCACGGTGCTCACGAAGGCCTTCTCTATGGAACCGAAGCAGTCGCCCTGGCAGCCGCCGGAGCAATCTTTGCCAGACGGACACCTGTACGCGTAGGGCGACGGGACCCGGTAGACCTCGGGGACGAACGGGCCAAAGCCCTTCTTGTACGGGTCCGTCTTGCCGGTGAGCGTCATAGCGAGCATCGTCCGGCCGTGGAACGAGTTCTCGAAGGCGATGACCGCCGGGCGGCCGGTGTAGTAGCGGGCGATCTTGACGGCGTTCTCGACGGCCTCCGCCCCGGAGTTGACGAAGAACGACCGCTTCTCGAAGTCCCCCGGCACGAGCGCGTTGAGCCTCTCGGCGAGCTCGATGTACTCCTCGTACTCCGTGACGTAGAAGCAGGTGTGGGTCAACTGCTCGGCCTTCTCCTTGACCGCCTCGACCACGCGAGAGTTCGCGTGCCCGATGTTCATGACGCCGATGCCGCCGCCGAAGTCTATAAACGTATTGCCGTCCACGTCGGTCAGCAGCGCGCCCTTCGCCTCCTGGGCGAACATCGGGGTGGCTATGCCCACACCCGAGGTCACGGCCCTGTGCCGCCGCTCCATCAACGCCCGGCTCTTCGGCCCCGGTATCTCCGTCTTGATCCTCACGGACTCGAGCATCCTCGCCACCTCTTCCTATCGGCCTTAATTCTTCCAGTATACCCGTAAGGGTGGATTCGGGCCTACGTCGCGACGCCACCGAGGGAGACGTACTTGGTGTCAAGGTACTCCTCGATGCCCTGGTGCCCGCCCTCGCGCCCGAAGCCCGACTCCTTCAGGCCGCCGAACGGGGCCTGGGCGACCGAGGGCAGCCCGTCGTTCGCCCCGATGATGCCGTATTCCAGGCTCTCAGCGAGCCGGAAGACGCGCCCGACGTCGCGGGTAAAGAAGTAGGCGGCGAGGCCGTAGACCGTGTCGTTGGCCCTGCGGACGACCTCGTCCTCGGTGTCGAAGGGTAGGATCGCCGCGACCGGGCCGAAAGTTTCCTCCTTGGCGATGAGCATCGAGTCGTCGGCGTCGAGCAGGACCGTCGGGGCGTAGAAGTTGCCGGCGGCGGAGCCGTTGCTTCCGGCCCTCTCTCCGCCCAGGGCGACGGTCGCGCCCTTCGCTTTGGCGTCGGCAACGTGGCGCTCGACCTTGTCGATGGCCTTCGGCTCGATGAGGGGGCCTACTTCGACACCCTCTTCCATGCCGTCCCCCACCTTCATCGCGGCGAGCCTCTGCGTCAGCTTTTCGGAGAACTCGTCGAGAACGCCGCGCTGGACGAAAATACGGTTGGCGCAGACGCACGTCTGGCCCATGTTGCGCATCTTGGAGACGAGGGCGCCCTCGACCGCGGCGTCGACGTCGGCGTCGTCGAAGACTATGAAGGGGGCGTGGCCGCCGAGCTCAAGGGAGAGGCGCTTCATCGTGTCTGCAGACTGCTTCATGAGGAGCTTGCCGACCTCGGTGGAGCCGGTGAAGGAGAGCTTGCGGACGCGCCGGTCCTCCATGATGGGGGCGGTGATGGCGGCCGGGTCCATGCCGGCGACCACCGAGAGGGCGCCCTCGGGGAGGCCCGCCTCCTCGAAGATACGGGCCATCTCCAGGGCGGAGAGGGGGGTGAGCTCCGAGGGTTTAATGACCATCGTGCAGCCGGCGGCGAGGGCGGGACCGAGCTTGCGCGTGATCATTGCCGCGGGGAAGTTCCACGGCGTGATGGCCGCCGTGACGCCGACCGGGCGCTTGATGACCATTATCCTCTTGCCCGGCTGGCTCGCGGGGACCGTGTCGCCGTAGACGCGCGCGGCCTCGGCGGCGAACCACTCGATAAACGAGGCGGCGTAGACGATCTCGCCGCGGGACTCGGCCAGCGGCTTGCCCTGCTCCAGGGTCATCACCGTCGCCAGGTGCTCTTTGCGCTCGTGCATGAGGTCGGCGGCCCGGCGCATGATCCCGGCCCGGTACGCCGCTGTGGTCGCGGCCCACTCTCCCTGCGCGTCCGCGGCGGCGTCGATGGCCCTCTGCATCTCTTCGCGGCCCGCGTCGGGGAGGGTGGCGATGGGCTCGTTGTTGGCGGGGTTCGTTACGTCGAAGGTCGCGCCGGAGGCCGCCGAACCCGTCCACGCGCCGGCGACGAAGAGCTTCTCGATCATCTCGGTCCCTATCATCTCTACCTCCAGAGGGAGTGTGCGTCCCCGGTCCGCGCGAAGGAACGGAGGGGAACCTTGTGATCCCGGGCGTTACCCATCCCGGTTCTTTTTCTGCAGGGCGATGAGCCCAAGAAAGTCGTGGGCCACGTTGGCCGCGACGAGCGCGGTGACCTGCCCGGGCCCGTCGTAGGGCGGGCAGACCTCGACCACGTCGCAGCCGACGATGTCGATGCCGGCGAGCCCCCGCACGAACTCCTGCGCCTCGCGGCTGGTGTAGCCGCCTATCTCCGGCGTCCCCGTGCCCGGCGCGTAGGCCGGGTCCACGAAGTCTATGTCGAAGGAGACGTAGGCCTTCGCGCCGCCGACCCGCTCCTTGATGCGCTCCACGACGGCGGGTATGCCGAGCTCTCGCACCTCGTCGGTCGGGACGAGGTCGAAGCCCATGTCCCTCGCGTCGTCCCAGTCGCGCTCGTCGTAGATGGAGCCGCGCATCCCGACCTGGATGGAGCGCGAGGGGTCGAGCAGGCCCTCCTCGACGGCCCTTCGGAAAGGGGTGCCGTGGGTGTACTTCTGGTCGAAGTAGGCGTCCCAGGTGTCCGGGTGGGAGTCGAACTGGACGAGGGCTAAGGGTCCGTGGACGGCCGCGGCGGCGCGGAGTTCCGGCAGGGCGATGGAGTGGTCGCCGCCGAGGACTATCGGGACGACGCCGGCGCGGTGGATCGGCTCGAGGCCGTCCGAGATCTTCTCGTAGCTCTCCCGGATAAAGCCCGGCACGACGGGCACGTCGCCGTAGTCTATGACGGAGAGATACTCGAAGATGGTGACGCCGAGGCCCGAGTTGTGGCGCCGCAAGAGGTGAGAGGCGCTCCTTATGGCCTCGGGCCCGAAGCGGGCGCCGACGCGGAAGGTGGCGCCCGTGTCGAAGGGCGCGCCGACTATCGCGGCGTCGGCATTCTCCAGGTCCTGCGTGTTGGGCAGGCGCATAAAGGTCCGGACGCCGGAGAAGCGCGGCGTCTCGAACGAGTCGGCCGGCTCGTAGCGGGTCAAGGGTGGCTCACCTCTCTTCGGAGATCATCAGGACCCAGCCTCCGACTCCCTCCTGGTCTCGGACTCCCTGATCACCTCTGAAGGGTCCCTCTGTGGCGGGCCGAACGCCTTGCGCAGCATGTAGGCCACCAGCATCACGCCGAGGCTTATGAGGCTCGCTATCAGGAGGGGGCGCAGGTCGGAGATGACGGCCATGCCGATAAGCACTGCCACGATGCAGACTATCGACAGGTACGTGAGCCACGGGTAGAACCACATCTTCAGCTCCAGCCTCTCGGGCGCCTCGCGCTCCAGGCGCCGGCGCATCACGAGCTGCGAGACGGCGATCAAGAGGTAGACGAAGAGCGCGATGGCCCCCGAGGCGTTGATCAGCCACGTGAATATCTCCTCGGGGAAGAAGTAGAAGATCGCGACGGAGACGTAAGCGAAGATGGTCCCCGTGAGGATCGCCCAGATCGGCACGCCGCGCGCCGTCGTATGGAGCATGAACCTGGGCGCGTCGTTATGCCGCGTCAGGGCGAAGAGCATCCTCGAGGTCGTATAGAGGCTGGAGTTGAGGACGGAGAGGACGGCGGTCAGGACCACGAAGTTCATCAGCGTCCCGGCCCCGGGTATCCCCATCTTCTGGAACGCGAGGGTAAACGGGCTCTTGATGATGTCCTCGGTGAACCCGGTGTTCCACGGCACGATCGCCGCGACGAAGAAGACCGAAACCACGTAGAACAGCAGGACCCTGTAGATGACCGCGTTGGTCGCCCTCGCGACGTTCCTGCCGGGCTCGTCGGACTCGGCGGCGGCGATGGTGACGATCTCCGCCCCGACGAAGGCGAAGATCACGGTCGCCACGCCGGAGAACATCGCTAGAGGGCCGTTGGGGAAGAAGCCGCCGTCGGCGTAGAGGTTCGAGAGACCGGGTGAGTTTCCGGGCCACAGCCCGATCACGAACAACAGCGCAAGGAGAATAAAGATGATGATGGCCACTACCTTTATGCCGGCGAACCAGAACTCGAACTCGCCGTAGGAGCCGACCGAGTAGAGGTTCGTCGCCGTGAGTAGCAACACCAGGACCAGGGCAATGAGCCAGGGCGCCACGTTCGGGATGTACTGCCCCACAATGGACGCCGCCACCGTGGCCTCGAAGCCGACCACGATGGCCCAGAAGTACCAATACAGCCACCCGATGGAGAAACCCGCCCAGTTGCCCAAGGCCATCCGGCCGTAGTCCGAGAAGGAGCCCACCGAAGGCTGGGCGACCGCCATCTCCCCGAGCATCCGCATTATCAGGATGAGTAGGGCCCCGGTCAGCAGGTAGGTCAGTATGGTCGCAGGCCCTGCCTGGTTGAGGATCGGGCCGGTCCCCACGAAGAGACCGGCCCCGATGATCCCGCCGAGCGAGATCATGGTCATGTGACGCCGCTTCAAGCCAGGTTGCAATTTGCCTTCCTGGCTACCCGTGGCACCTCGCTGCTCCGCGCCCACCTCGGCCATGCTTCCCCTTCCCTGTGGTCACTCCTCTGCGCACAGCTTACACCTTATGCACGCTCTTTAAAATGCTCCGCCGGCCACCGCGGCGGTCTGTCCGGGCCGGGGTCAAACGACGATCAAGTCCAGGGGTCTCGTGGATAGGATCTCCCTCCCCGCACCGGTCACCAGGCAGGTGCGCCCCAGGCTCATGGCGACCCCACGCTCGGAGTCCACCACTATGCAGTGGAGAAAGAAGACCATCCCCGGTTCGGCCGGCACGGGATTACCCGCGTACAGCATCGGCCGGTCCATCCAGTTGGGGCTGAAGGTCGTGCCCAAAGAGTACCCGCACGCCGCAAAGCGGTGCTTTTCGAGCCCGGCACCGTCGAGCACGCGACGGTGGGCGTCGTCGACCTCGCCAACGGGTCGGCCCGGCGCCAGGGCCTCGGTCATCTCTTCGAGGGCCTCGCGGACGACGGAGTGGAGGTGACGCTGATAGCTCGAGGCTTCGCCCACGGCCAGGGTGCGCATCATGGCGGCGTGGTAGTGGCGGTAGGATCCGGCCCACTCCAAAGAGAGCTGGTCGACCGGGTCCACGCGACGCATGCCCGCGGCGTAGCGGAAGAGGAGGGCGCGGGGACCCGAGCCTATGATGACCTCGTTGGCCGGGAAGTCCCCGCCTCCCTCGAAGATGGCGCCCTGCAAGGCCGCCAGCACCTCCCCCTCGAAGACCCCCGGCGCCGCCACCTCGACCGCGCGGTCCAGGCCGAGGTCGGCGAGCCGCGCCGCCTCGCGCACGTACCCGATCTCCGCCGGGGACTTGACCATCCGCAGGCGGGTCACGAGATCCGAGGCCTCCACCAACTCGCAGAAGCCGCCCAAAGCGGCCTCCACGCGCTTGAGGTTGTAGCCGGTGAGGCCGTAGGCGTCGGTCTCTATCCCCAGACGTTTGCCCCTGCACCCGTGCTCTTCGAGAATCCCCTTGAGATCCCGGGCGGGGTCCACGCCCTCGGCGTCGTACCAGACCCGGATGTCCTCGATCACCGAGGTGTGCTCGGCCTGACGCACGTCGGGGGTGCGGGTCAGGAGGGTGAGGGTCTCGCCCTCCGCCCCCATGTAGAGGCACTGGAAGAATACGTAACCGAAGGTATCGTACCCGGTGAGGTAGTACATAGACTCCTGGCGGAACACGAGCAGGCCGTCGAGGCCCCTGTCGGCCAACTCGTCGCCCGCGGCCTTACGGCGGGTCGCCAACTCGTCGGTGGTGAAGTGCACGGGCATGGGCTACCGGCTCCGGGATACGGACATGGAGAAGACGCTGTAGTAGCCGCCGTAGAACCCTTCGCTCTCCGTTCGGACCCACTCAAGGTCGGCGGCCCCCTCGCCGAAGCGCCCCGGGTCCACCGAAGACAGGTCCTCCCCCGGGTCGCCCCGCGTTACCCAGTCGGCCAACCAGCGGCCCACCGCCGCGGAGCCCGCGATGCCCAGGGCCGCGCAACCGGTGGCCGCAAAGAGACCCTCCACCTGCGGCACCGGGCCGATCAGGTAGGCCCCGTCCGGCGCAAAGGTTGTCAGGCCCCGCTTGTAGTGGGCGATCTCCAGACTCTTTAGAACGGGAAAGACGGGAGAGAGCCTCCCGCGGGCTTCTTCCATGACCTCTACCGGCCTCTCGATGTCCGACGTCTTGAACCCGGCGGGCAGCTTTTCGAGGTCGTAGCTCGTCGGGTCGGGCTCGAAGAACCCGTAGAGGTAGCCGCCATCTTCGGGCCTCAGGTAACAGCTCGCGTCGGTCACCCGGACGACGGGATGATGGTCGGGGATGCCAGGGGCGGGGGCCGTGGTGACGCGCTGGTGGCGTATCGGCACCATCGCCGGCTCGTGGCCCGCCATCTTGGCCACGATCCCCGTCCAGGGACCGGCCGTCACCACTACCCGCTCCGCCTCGACGAGACCGCGGTCCGTCTCCACGCCCTCCACCCGTCCATCCCGAACGGAGAGCCCTGTTGCGGCGGTGCCCGTCCTGACCCTCACGCCCAGGTCCTCGGCGGCGGCGCGGAAGGCCTCGGCGCATTGCCGGGGATCTAGGTAGCCGTCTTCCGGCACGAAGTACCCACCCTCGACGCGCGAAGCGTCCAGGTGCGGCGCCAGGCGGGACATCTCCGCCCCGTCCACGAAGCGCGCTTCCACGCCGTTCCCGTTTGCGTGCTCCACGTGCTCCTCAAAGGAGGCCATCCGCTCGGGCGTGAGGGCCAGGAGCAGGCTTCCGACCTGGCGGAAGCCGGGGTCGTGCCCGGTCTCGCGTTCGAAGCCTAAGAACAGGTCTATGGCGTACCGGACGGCCCGCCTCATGAGGGGGGTGGCCCGGATCTGGCCGACCAGCCCGGCGGCCTGGGAGGTCGTCTCGTCGAAGAGCTCGTCGTTGCGCTCCAGGACCTGCACGTCGGTCCCGCCGGCCCGCGCCAGGTGGTAGGCGGTACTCAAGCCCCAGATGCCGCCCCCCACGATCACGGTACTCGCCCGTCGGGTCATCCCACCTCCTGCTCTGTCGTTCGCCCGGCCGCGGGTGAGCAACTCAGATGCCCTGCAGGGCCTCCTTCAAAACGCCCGAGATAAACGCGAGGTCGTCCTCGCTTACTATCAGGGGCGGGGCGAGGGTTACGACGTTGTTGAACCCGGCCACCGTGTCGCCGTTCTTGCCGACTATCAGGCTGCGCTCCTTGCAGCCGGCTATGACCTTTGCGACCTTGTCCGCGGCGGCGGTGGTGCGGCTCTCTTTGTCCTCGACGAGCTCCAGGCCGAACAGGAGGCCCTTGTTGCGGATCTGGCCGACGTTCGGGTGGTCTTCGAGGTCCGCGAGCTGTGCGCGCAGCCTCTCGCCCATCGCGGCCGAACGGGCGGGCAGGTCCTCTTCGTCCATGATCTCGAGGTTCCTCAGCGCGAGCGCGCACGCCGCCGGGTTGCCGCCGAAGGTGTTGACGTGACGGAAGTGGTCGTACTCCTCGGTGCCCTTGAAGGCCTCGAAGACCTCGCGCCTGACGGCGGTCGCCGAGAGCGGCAGGTAGGCGCTCGTTATGCCCTTGGCCATGGTGACGATGTCGGGCCTGACGCCGTAGTGCTGGTGGCCGAAGCGCCTGCCGGTCCTCCCGAAGCCGCAGATCACCTCGTCCACGATGAAGAGGACGCCGTTCTCCTTGCAGATCTCCGCCACGCTCTCCACGTAGCCGTCGGGGGGCACGAGCACGCCGCCGCCGGTGATGATCGGCTCCATGATGACGCCCGCGACTGTCTCGGGCAGCTCCCAGGAGATCGTGCGCCCTATGGACCGGGCGCACTCCATGTTGCACGCGGGACGATCGCTGCAGTACGCGCAGCGGTACCGGTCGGGGGGCGCGACGTGCAGAAAACCCGGCGCCAGTGGCTCGTAGCGGTGCTTGCGCTGGGCCTGGCCCGTGGCCGCGAGCGACCCGAAGGAGTTGCCGTGGTAGGCCCTGTAGCGGGAGACGAACTTCCACCGGCCCCCCTCGCCGTTCTGCTCGTGGTACTGGCGGGCAACCTTGAAGGCCACCTCGTTGGCCTCCGAGCCCGAGTTGGAGTAGAAGATCACGTACTCGTCGTCGAGCCACTCGTTCAGCTTCTCCCCGAGCTCCGCGGCGGGCCCGTGGGCCATGGTGAGTGGGTAGTACGGAAGCTTCTGGAGCTGCTCGTAGGCGGCCCTCGCGAGCTCCTCGCGGCCGTAGCCGACGTTGACGCACCAGAGGCCGCTCATCCCGTCGAGGTAACGGTTGCCCTCGGTGTCGGAGATCCAGGCCCCCGAGCCCTCCGCCACCATCATCGGCGGCGAGGTCTGCCTCGAGCCCGGGTTGAGCCGGCTCATCGCGTGCCAGACGTACCTGGCGTCCTTCTCCGCCAACCCCTCGGTGTTCTGCTTTTCGGTGTCCATTTGGATCACCTCCTTAGCTAAGAAGCTTGCTCGCGTCGGTGTAGGAGAGGTCGTGGGCCTCGGCCACCGGTGCGGAGACGAGATCTCCGCGCAGCGTGGACAACCCCTTCGCGAGGTTCGGGTCTTTCGCGACCGCACCCTCCACGCCCTCGTCCACGATCCTGATGAGGTAGGGCAACGTCACGCTCGTGAGCGCGAGCGTCGAGGTCCTCGCCACGGCGCCTGGGATGTTCGCCACGCAGTAGTGGACGACGCCCTCCTCGACGTAGGTCGGCTCGGAG
>JACDFX010000230.1 GCA_013815575.1 Rubrobacter sp. | reverse complement strand
GTCCACCATGACGCCGCCGGAGGTTTCCGAGGCGGTCGCCAGGGGCGACGTCGTGAAGCTCGCCTCGGTGCCGGGCCTCGGGAAGAAGACGGCGGAGCGACTGGTGCTGGAGCTTCGGGGCAAGGATCTCGCGTCCTTCGGGGCCGAGGCGGCGGTCTCCGGCGTCGGTGGGGGCGGCGGGCCGTTTATCGAGGCCAGGGACGCGCTGGCCGCGCTCGGGTACACGCTGGACGAAGCGGAGAAGGCGCTCAACGACGTGCCGCCGCAGACCTCGGTCGAGAAGTACATAAAGGAGGCGTTACGGCGGATAGGGAGCAGGCGGTAGGCGTGGAGGAGATGGACGACTTCACGGTGGGCGACGGCGAAGGACTGCCCGAGGACATAACCGGGGCGGCCGGACCCATCGGCCCCATCGGGCCGCCGGAGGAGCACGCGCTCGACCCCGAGAAGTTCGCCGAGGACGACGAGCCGCAGCTCAGGCCGGGATCGCTCGACGAGTTTATCGGGCAGGAGGCGCTCAAGCAGAACCTCAGGATCTTCGTGCAGGCCGCCAAGCAGCGTGGCGAACCGCTGGACCACGTCCTGCTGGCGGGCCCGCCGGGGCTCGGCAAGACCTCGCTGTGCCGCATCCTCGCGGGGGAGATGGAGGTCAACCTGCACACTACGAGCGGGCCGAGCCTGGAGCGGGCCGGGGACATGGCGGCCATCCTGACGAACCTCGAAGAGGGCGACTTCCTGTTTATCGACGAGATTCACCGCCTCAACCGCCAGATAGAGGAGGTTCTCTACCCGGCGATGGAGGACTACGCGATGGACATCGTGCTCGGGCAGGGGCCTTCGGCGCGCACGATCCGGATGGACCTGGAGCGTTTCACCCTCGTGGGCGCCACGACACGCACGGGCCTGATGACCAAACCACTGCTCGACCGCTTCGGCGTCGCTGAGAGGCTCGACTACTACGGGGCTGATGACCTGGAGATGATCGTGGTGCGGGCCGCGCGGATACTCAAGATCCCGATCAGCCCCGAGGGCGCCCGCCAACTCGCCAAGCGGAGCCGCGGCACGCCGCGGGTGGCGAACCGTCTGCTCAAGCGCGTGCGCGACTACGCGCAGGTGGTCAGAGACGGGAACATAGACGAGGAGACCGCCAACGCGGCGCTCGAGATGCAGGGCGTGGACGTGCTCGGGCTCGACCGGGCCGACCGAGACTACCTTGGCCTCGTCATAGACAAATTCGACGGCGGGCCTGTGGGCGTCGGCACGATCTCCGTGGCACTGGGTGAGGCGCGGGACACTGTGGAGGAAGTGTACGAGCCGTACCTGCTGCAGAGCGGCCTGATCCAACGCACCAGCCGCGGCCGGATCGCCACGCACCGGGCCTACGACCACCTCGGTATCCCCTCGCCGAACGGCCGGTAGTTGGCCGGCCCATCGCCACTAAAGCGGTGACGCGACACGGTCGATGATGCGGGCATGTTGGGAGTCGGCGACGGGGAACGGCCGGAATACGGCGCCGTGACGGAGGGAGATCTTGCCTTCGTCGCGTTTACGCTGTCCCACTCCCCCTGCGGCGACGGCGTGATCGAGGCCCGGCTAGGCGAAGGGCTATTGCTTCAGTGGTGCCTCGTCTGCGCCCAGATGAGGATCTTCCGTTCCCCCGGCCCGTGAGGGCGCCTGGAGGCGGGCGTGATCCGCGCTGCTCCCGGAGACGTAAAACCCGAATATCTCCCGCCGGAGCCAAAAGGGCGGAGATCGGGTTACTTTGTGCGCCGGCGGGTACACAGGGGGCAGAAGCGATGGACCGGGATACGACAACACAACCAGAGACCGGCGCCGGGGGTTTCCTAGATCAGGCCCCGAAGGTTTCGGATGCCTTGAAGCGAGGCGTCGGCATCTCCGTCACGACCTGGAGCGGGCGGAAGATCCTCGGTACTGTCTCCGACCGAGATCCCGCCGGGCTCTTGTTGGACGTTGATGGGGGCGAAAACGGCGCGGGCGGCTACGCGTTTTTGCCGTGGACCAGCGTGGAGCAGGTGGACATCCCGGAGGTGGCGCATCGGCAGGTAAAGTTTCTGCAGGGTTGATGGGCCCGACGAAAGCGGGTAGACGAAGCGGCCCCGCCGAGGGCGCCGGGGCCCTCCGGGTCGGGCCTTCCCTGTGACGTGGCGGTGGCGTCCGATTACGGCGGCGCGGGATGCGGAGAGGTGGTTGGACCACGCGCGCTTCAGGTTCAAGCGCCGCTTCGGACTGTTGGACCGGTTCGAGATCCTGCCTTACAGGGGACACGGCACGGAGCGCGAATTCTTTCTGCGGGGGAGGGTTCTCGAAGAGCAGGGCGTGACCCGCTCGATGCGGGGTGACACTCTGTGGGAGAACGTGCGCAACATGGCCCGCCGGTTCGGCAGTGACGAGGTGGCAGGTGCCCGGGTGCGCGCCTCGTTCCGCGGCCTCGAAGCGCAGGCCACGGCGGACGAGGAAGGCTTCTTCGATATCAGGCTTGGGTTGGATGAGCCGGTGGGTGGTCGGGGCGGCTGGCACGGGGTGGATCTGGTGCTCTTGCACCCGCCCTCGCCGGGGGGTGGCCCGGTACGTTCCAAGGGGCAGGTCATGGTTCCGTCGGGGGCGGAGTTCGGGATCATCAGCGACCTCGACGATACGGTGGTTAGGTCGAGCGCGACCAACGTGCTGAAGATGGTCTGGATCGTCTTGCGGAACAACGCCCACACCCGGCTGCCGTTCGAGGGGGTTTCCGCCTTTTACGAAGCCTTGCGGCGTGGTCCGGGGGGCGATGGATACAACCCGACCTTCTACGTTTCAAGCAGCCCGTGGAACATCTACGACCTGCTGGAAGACTTTCTCGACGTACACCGGGTGCCCGCGGGGCCACTGTTCTTGAAAGATTGGAGCCCGACGACACTCGGGAAGCACGAGGACCACAAGTTGGGGATCATCCGCACGCTGTTGGGGACGTACCCGGACCTGCCGTTCGTCCTTATAGGGGACTCCGGGGAGGAGGACCCGGAGATCTACCAGCAGGCCGTGGTCGAGCACCCTGGGCGTATCCTGGCGGTCTTTATCCGGGACGTAACCTCCCCCGAGCGCGACCGGGAGGTCCACACCATAGCTGAGAACCTACGCCGCCACGACGTGGAGATGATCCTGACCGAGGACACCGTAGAGGCGGCCGAGCACGCCGCCAGCATCGGCCTGATCCCGGCTGAGGCCGTGGACCGCGTGCGCTCCCGACGCGACGCCCCCGGCTAGGACGGTCTGTAAAGTACCCACGCTCCAACTCGCCGCGCCATCGGCCTTCTAGTGATCAGCGCGTTTTCTTTGCTTGAGACTCTTACAAAATGGTTATCCCACCGCAAGATGGTGCGGCGAGGTTCGCCAGGAGTCCAAGCCCCTTGGCGAACCCCACACGGCAGTCAGCGGCTGATTCCTGGCTGACTGCCGGCTTATCCCGCCCCGAGCGCGGCGTCTGTTATGGCGCCTTTGGAGGCGGAAGAGACGAGGGCGGCGTACTTCGCCATGACGCCCGTGGAGTAGGGGGGTGTGGGTTCTGTCCACCGGGCGAGGCGGCCTTCTATCTCCTCGGCGGAGAGGTCGACGTTGAGGGTTCGGCCTTCGATGTCCAAGGTTACGGTGTCGCCGTCCTGGAGCGCGGCGATAGGGCCGCGGTGGGCCGCCTCGGGGGCCACGTGTCCGGCCATGAGGCCCCGGGTGGCACCGGAGAAGCGGCCGTCGGTGAGGAGGGCGACCGTCTCGCCGAGGCCCTGGCCAACGAGGGCGGCGGTGACGCCGAGCATCTCGCGCATCCCGGGTCCGCCGCGGGGCCCCTCGTACCGGATCACCACTACGTCCCCGCCGCTGATCCCACCGGCCTGTACCGCGGCCATCGCCCCTTCTTCTGAATCGAAGACGCGGGCCGGCCCGCTGTGGTGCAGGCGGGTGTACCCGGCGACCTTGACGACGCAACCCTCGGGCGCGACGTTGCCCTTGAGGATTACGAGACCGCCCGAGGAGCGCAAGGGGTGCTCGACGGTCGCGACGACGTCCTGCCCGTGGTCCTCTTCGGCTTCGGCGACCTCTTCCGCGAGCGTCCGGCCCGAGACGTTCAGCTCGTCACCGTGGAGAAGGCCGCCGTCGAGGAGGTGTTTGCCGAAGAGGCGTGTCCCGCCGGCGCGGTCGAGGTCCACGGCCGTGTAGCGCCCGCCGGGCTTGAGGTCCGCGATGATGGGCGTCCTCTCGCTGACGCGGTCGAAGTCGTCTATGTCGAGCGGGATACCGGCCTCGCGGGCGATGGCGAGCAGGTGGAGCACCAGGTTGGTCGAGCCGCCGCTAGCGGCCCCGGCGGCGATGGCGTTCTCGAAGGACTCGCGGGTGAGGATCCGTTTGGGGTCGAGGCCGTTCTCAAGAAGGCGCATGACGAGTTTGCCCGCGGCGACGCAGGCCTCGTCTTTGCGGCCGTCGAGTGCTGGAG
>JACDFX010000229.1 GCA_013815575.1 Rubrobacter sp. | reverse complement strand
CGGCCTGATCGGCTAGGTCCCAAGCTCGAAGCCTCGAGGTAAAAGGTTCGAGCAAGGCTTGGAGCATGAGTGTGGCCCCGCAGAACAAGCGGGGCCACACTTTTTTCCTTATGCCCAGAGCCTACAGCCTACAACACCTTTATCCTCCGCCGGACCTTCGTGGCGGCGAGGCTGGCGGCTATCTCGTCGAAGGCGCGGGCGGGGATGGAGTCCTTGTCGAAGAGGGCGTTGCCGGGTTCGCCTGTGGCGTCGGGGAGGATCGGGATGCGGGAGATCACGGACGTGCCGAGCACTTCGGCCACCTGGTTGCCACCGTCGCCGCCGAAGATCTCTATCTCTTCGCCGCAGCACGGGCAGACGGCGTGGCCCATGTTTTCGACGACGCCGGCGAGCTTCAGGTGGGCCTGGACGGCCATCTTGCCGGCCTTGACGGCGACGCGGGCGGCATCGGCCTGGGGGGTGGTGACCACGAGGGCCTCGGCCTTGGGGATCATCTGCGCGACCGTGAGGGCGACGTCGCCGGTGCCTGGGGGCATGTCCACGATGATGAAGTCCGGCTCGTCCCAGTAGACGTCGCGCATGAGCTGGGTGAGGGCCTTGTTGACTATCGGGGCGCGCCAGATGATGGCCTGCCCCTCGTTCACGAAGTTGCCCATGGAGATGAACTTAAGGCCCGTCTCGGACTCTATCGGGAAGATCACGCCGCCCACCACGTTCGGCTTCTCTGTAGAGCCGAGCATGACCGGGATGGAGGAGCCGTGGACGTCGGCGTCAAGGATCTCGACCGACTTGCCCGCCCGGTCCAAGGCTGCTGCCAGGTTGACGGCGACGGTGCTCTTGCCGACGCCGCCCTTGCCGCTCACCACGGCGATGATGCGGGTCTTTGACTCGTCGCGGAAGGCCGGGGCCAGTTCCGAGGGGCCGCCGTGAAGGGAGGTCATCAGGTTCTGGCGGTCGTCATCGGTCATGACGCCGAAGTCCACCTCGACGCTCTCAACACCCTCGATCATCATGACCCGGTCGCGCACATCGGTGGTTATACGGTGCTTCATCGGGCAGCCGGCGGTCGTGAGGGCGACGCCGACCGTGACGCCAGATCCCTCGATATCGACGTTCCGGATCATGTTGAGCGAGATCAAGTCGCGCCCGATCTCGGGGTCTCGCACGTCCCGCAAGGCCTCCCGGATCCCGGCCTCGGAGAAACCGTCGGCGGGCTCTTGGGGCTGGGGCGTCCGGTCCACGAGCTCGTCCGCCGTCTCGCCCGAGACGTCGAGCGCTTCGGTCTCACGTGCCTCACCCGGCGCTTTCCCGTTGCCGGCGCGTCTGCGGAACCAATCAACCACGTTTACCAACCTCCTCCGACGCACCCGACCGGCACGTACGAAAATGCAGGGAGGGGTGGGATCACCCCTTGTTCGGCGTAAATCTTACCATACGGCTCTTAGGCGCCGACCCCGGCTGACAGCCCAAAAGAGAGGACCGGAGTGCGGGCCGGTCCTCATATCCCGTGCTTCCTGGAGCGCGGATTCTACCGCCGAACCGTGAAGCTCCAGCTCTTGACACTGCTGTTGACCGAACCGTCCGTGGCGACGATCTTGACGTTGTGCTTGGAGTAGGAGAGCCGCGGCGCAGTGTAATTCAGGCGATCCGTACCCTCGTTGTAGGTGAACGTGGTCCGCTTCTTGGCGTCCAGGTAGAGCTCGATGTTAGCGTCCGTGAGTTCGGTTCTGTCATCGCTTACCGTCGCCCCGATCGTCGGCGTCCGGTCTCGCGTCTTCGAGCCCGCGTTCGGCTTCACAGCGGTGATGGTCGGGCGCGTACTGTCCAGGGCCTGCTGCCCGGTGAGGGCAGCGTATGCGTTCAGCCGTCCCCCCGTGGCCATTTTGCCCTGCAGGCTGTTCTTCGGCTCGGAGTAACGGAGGATCTGATCCTTCATCTCCTCGTCGCTGTACGTAGGATTTTGGCTCTTGAGCAGGGCCGCAACCCCCGTCACGTGCGGCGTCGCCATGGAGGTGCCGCTGTAAGAGCCGTAGCCGTTACCTGGCAGCGTGCTCAGGATCCCCACGCCCGGCGCCCCGAGGTCCACGGAGTTCTTCCCGTAGTTCGAGAAGGAGGCCAAACTGTCCTGGTTGTTGGTGGCTGCCACGGAGATCACGTTGGGGCTGTCGTAGTTCGCGGGGTACTGTGGGGTGGCGTCGTTGTCGGTGCCGTCGTTGCCGGCCGCGGCCACGAAAAGGTGCCCGGCGCCGTCGGCCCTGTCGATCGCCGCCTTTAAGGTCTTGCTGTAGCAGCCGCTGCCGCCGCAGCCCCAGCTGTTGTTGCTTATCTTCGCGCCCTCTGCCACGGCGTAGTCTATGGCCTTCACGGCACCCGGGATAGATCCATAATCCGGCCCCAAGAACTTGAGCGGCATGATGCTGGCCCGCCAATTGACGCCCGTTACGCCCTCGCCGTTGTTACCTTCGGCGGCTATGGTGCCGGCGACGTGCGTGCCGTGTTTGTCGCCGTCGGCCGCATCGTAGACCGTAGCGTCGTCGTGGTAAAAGTCCCAGCCATGGACGTCGTCCACGTAGCCGTTTTTGTCGTCGTCGATGTTGTTGCCCGGCACCTCACCCGAGTTCGTCCATATGTTGCCGTTGAGATCCGGGTGGTTGACGTCTATCCCCTCGTCGATTACGGCGACCACAGTGTCCGCGGTGCCTGTGGTCGTATCCCACACCTCGGGTGCGTCTATGTCCGCGTCGGCCGTGCCACCAGTCTGCCCGGTGTTATTCAAACCGTACAACTTGTTGTAGGCCGGATCGTTAGGAGGGTCGGCCTCTGGAAAAAGCAGGAAGTTGGGTTCAGCGTACTGAATGCCCCGGGAACCTTCGTAGCGCCGAACGGCCGCCTGCACGGGCAGGTCGGCGGGTAGATCGATCACGGAGACCCCGATGCCGGGGAGACGCTCCGCGACGCGGGCGTTGTTCTGCCGATTGAGGACTTCTAGCGCTTGTTCGGGTACGCCGGCCCTCGGCTTCACGAGTATCTCGCCAGGGACGAACCTCGGCTCGTCGGGCGCCCGGAAGGTAGGCTCTTCGGCGGCGGATGACCCTTGACGCGCCGGATCTACGGGCTGGGTGATGGCCTCCTGCGTCGCCCCCTGCAAACCCACAAACACGAGAAACGTCGCCGCGCAGAACCCGGCTAATAGGCTTACCCTCTGGGATATAGTGATGAGGTCCTCCCCCGGCGACCCGGCTGCCTCCCGCGCGGAGGCCCGTGGCTTTACGTCCCCGCCTCACGACGGGTATGCCTTTTCCTGACAAGATTAGTCTACCCGTCGGGTATCCTGGTGAACGTGAGGGCTCCACGTTGCGCGCCCGCACGATTTCTACGGCCTGTACTGGCCGAAGACCCCGCGCAGCGTATCCGAGACCTCGCCCAGGGTGGCGAGCTCGGACAATGCCTCCCGCATGGGATAGAGCATGTTCTCGTCGCCCTCGGCCGCGGCCTTGAGGCGCGCCAGGGCCCTCTCCACGGCGGCCGAGTCACGGCTCTCCTTGAGCTCCGTGATCCGGTCGGCCTGACGATCGCGGATCGACTCGTCCACGGTGTGTAGCTCCATGTCCGGGTCATCGTCGTTCGCCGAGCCCGCATAACGATTAACTCCGACTACGAGGCGCTCCTCCTTCTCGATTTCTCGCTGATAGCGGAAGGCGGCCTCCTCGATCTCGCGCTGCATGAAGCGTTCCTCGATGGCCGCCACGGAGCCGCCGAGGTCGTCGATCTGGCTTATATACGCCCACGCCTCCTCCTCTACCGCGTCGGTCAACGACTCGATGAAGTAGGAGCCGGCCAAAGGGTCGGCGGTGTCGGTCAGGCCGCCCTCGTGGGCCAGGATCTGCTGCGTCCTCAAGGCGATGCGGGCGCTGCGCTCGGTCGGCAACGCGAGCGCCTCATCGAAGGCGTTGGTGTGCAGGCTCTGGGTTCCGCCCAGAACGGCGGACATGGCCTGCACGGTCGTCCTGACGATGTTGTTCTCGGCCTGCTGGGCCGTCAGGGAGGAGCCGGCGGTCTGCGTGTGGAAGCGGAGCTTCAGGCTGCGCTCGTCGGTGGCGCCGAAGCGGTCCCTCATGATCCGGGCCCACATCCTGCGCGCCGCCCGGTACTTGGCTATCTCTTGGAAGAGGTCGTTGTGGGCGTTGAAGAAGAAGGAGAGCCTCGGGGCGAACTCGTCCACCTCCAACCCCGCCCGCGTGGCGGCCTCGACGTAGGCGATGGCGTTCGAGAGGGTAAAAGCGAGTTCCTGCACGGCCGTCGAGCCCGCTTCGCGGATGTGGTAGCCGCTTATGGAGATCGTGTTCCAGCGCGGGAGCTCCTTCGCGCAGTACGCGAACATGTCCGTCGTGATCCTCATGGACGGCCCCGGCGGGTAGATGTACGTCCCCCGTGCCAGGTACTCCTTGAGGATGTCGTTCTGGGTGGTCCCCGTGACGTCCTCTGCTTTGGC
>JACDFX010000228.1 GCA_013815575.1 Rubrobacter sp. | reverse complement strand
CATCGGATCGCTGGTCTTGCGTGCCTCTTTGAAGACCAGCTGGGCGAGGTACTTGCTCCCCACGGAGACGGCCCGCCGCGTGCGGCCGGCGAGCCCCTCGTAGCTGCCCCCGGGCGCGTACCGGCTGGCCACCACGACGTCGGCCTCGCCCGAACGCGCGACCTCGAGCATCTCCCTGACCTTCTCCGGCGGGTGTTGCATATCCGCGTCCATCACGCAGGTGAACTCGCTGTCACCTGAAAACTGCTCCATCCCGGTCGTGACCGCCGTGGAGAGGCCGCCCTCCCTCTCCGCACCCTCGCGGTGGACGAGTACGACCCGCCCGTCTCCCTCCGCCAGACCCCGGATCATATCGGGCGTTCCGTCGGTGGAATCGTCCACGAAGACCACCCGGTACTCGATGCCGGCGAGGCTCTGGCGCAATCCGCCCACCAGCCCGGTGACGTTCTCCGCCTCGTTGCGCGTGGGCACGACGAGGGTGAGGAGCACCCTGCCGGTGCGCTCCCCCAGTACCCCGCCGCTCGCGCGGTCAGCCGCCCGTCCTTCTGTCTCCATAGCCGCTCTAGGCTAGCATATCGGGTTGGGCCGCCCAAACGGGGGACGGGCCCATCGAAACGGAGACTACCCCACGGAGGTACAGAGCGTGCAGGACGAACGAGAGCGGGCCCACGTACACGTCACCGGCCGGGTGCAGGGCGTGTTCTTCCGGGACTCCACCCGCCGGAACGCCGAGCGCCTCGACCTCTCGGGCTGGGTGCGTAACTCCCCGGAAGGGGCCGTGGAGGCGGTTTTCGAAGGCCCCTCGGAGGGGGTCAGGGAGATGGTCCGCTGGTGCGAGCAGGGCCCGCCGGATGCCTCCGTCGAAAACGTGAGCACGGACTTCGGGCCGGCCCGCGGCGACCTGCCGGGCTTCGAGATCCGTTGAGCCCGGACGACCGAAACAGCATCCCGGCCGGCCTGCGCCGCCTGCTCGACAGCGAGGGTGCCCGGGTCACCGGCAGCCGCCCCATAGACCACGGAACCCAGTTCGACCTCATTCGCGGCGGAGAGACCGTGAAGCTGAACGTCTACCGCACGGGCAAGGTATCTACCGGAGGTAAAGCCTCAAGGTTGAAGGAGGTACTCGAAGGCTGGCGGACGGGCGGTAAGAAGGCCGGTGGGGGGCGTCGGAGCCCGGACGCGGGCTCCGGGCCCGCGTTCTCCGGCAGGCCGAGGCTCGGGATCGACGAGGCCGGGAAAGGGGACTACTTCGGCCCCCTGGTCGTTGCCGGCGTGCGCGTGATGGGCGAGGGTGTCGCGGAAAAGCTGCGCGAAATAGGGGTCCGCGACTCCAAGACGGTGGGCGTACTCGGGGTTCGGACTATGGCGGAGCGCGTCCTCGCGGCCGTCGGATCCCGGAATGCCCGCGTCGTGGTGCTCGGGCCCGGGGAGTACGAGGTCAGGCGGGGGGCGGCCGGGAACGTGAACGAGTTGCTCTCCGAGGTGGACGCCGGGATCATCCGTGAACTTGCAAGCGAGGTTGAGCTCGTGGTGGTGGACCAGTACGCGAAGTCCGCCCGCTCACGCCTGGAACCCGCGGTCCCGGCCGGGGTGTCTCTCGACGTACGTCCCAGGGCCGAAGACGACGCGGCTGTGGCGGCCGCCTCCGTGGTGGCGCGGGCCAGGCAGCTCGAGGAGGTGGATCGGCTCTCCGGTAAGGTAGGGTTCAAGCTGCCCCTCGGGGCGACGCACGTCGTCGGAGCAGGGCGGCGGGTGGTCGAAGAGTTTGGTGAAGAGGGGCTGGCGGAGGTGGCGAAGGTCCACTTCGCCACGACACAGAAAGTGCTCGGAAGGGACAAGAACGGAGGAAGCTCGTGATAGATCTTCGCAGCGACACGGTTACGCGGCCGACGGAAGGGATGCGCCGGGCCATGATGGAGGCGCCCCTCGGGGACGACGTCTTCGGGGAGGACCCGACCGTCAACCGGCTGGAGGAGTACGTGGCCGATCTGCTCGGCAAAGAGGCGGCTATGTACGCGCCGTCGGGGACGATGACCAACCAGATCGGGGTCCACGTCAACACGAACCGGGCCGAGGAGGTCCTGATCCACGACGGGGCCCACGTCTTCGTCTACGAGGGCGGGGCCCCGGCCCTCCTCTCCTCCGTCCAACTCCGCACCCTCCCAGGGGAGCGCGGCATCCTCGACCCCGAGACGGTACGGGCGGCGATCCGGCCCGAAAACGTCCACTTCCCGCGCTCGCGCCTCCTCTGCCTGGAGAACACCCACAACACCGCCGGCGGCACGGTCTACCCGCTGGAGGACTTCGCAGAGGTCGCCGCCGTGGCGCGCGAGAAGGGCCTCAAGGTACACCTCGACGGTGCCCGGCTCTTTAACGCCCAGGCCGCCACCGGCACCCCCGCCCGCGAGTGGTGTGACCACGTGGACACGGTCTCCGTCTGCTCCTCCAAGGGCCTGGGAGCACCCGTCGGCTCCCTGCTGGCCGGAACCAACGAGGCCATCCACGAGGCCCGCCGCGCCCGCAAGGCGTTCGGGGGCGGCATGCGCCAGGCCGGCGTCATCGCCGCCGCCTCCCTCTACGCCTTCGAACACCACCAGGAACGGCTCGCCGAAGACCACAAACGGGCCCTCAATCTCGCAAACAGGTTGAGGGAAGTCGGCTACAAAATAGACCCACCCCAGACCAACCTCGTGCTAGTCGAAGTGGAAGACCCCGAAGGTTTTCTGCAGGCGCTCGCCCGCGAGGGCGTCCTCGCCACCGCCGGCAAGCCCGGCTACGCTCGCCTCTGTACCCACCTGGACGTGGGCGACGACGACATAGAAGCGGCCGTCGAAGCCGCGGCCAGGATCACCGCCACCCTCGAACGGTGAACCCCGTCGAGGTCGCGCCAGTACCCGCCCCGGACCTCCGCGAGCCCCTATGGCTCCTGGAGGAATGGCTCAGGGAAGGCGAACCCGTACCGGATGACTTTATCGGGAAGGTACAAGACTCCGTCCAGGCCGGAGACGTCGAAGTGCTGGCCGCGCGCCTTGGTGGGAGAGTGGTGGGCGTCCTCGTCCTCGCCTTCCGTCCCAACATCTCCCTTGGCGGCCTCTTCGCCAGCATCGAAGACCTCTACGTCCGCCCGGAGGCCAGACACCGAGGCGTCGGAGCGGCGCTCTTGAAAGCTGCGGACGAACGTTGCAGAGGGCGCGGCATATATTACGTTGAAGTTCAGGTAGAGAGAGGCGGCGCTGGCGCCTTCTACGCCGCTTCCGGGTATGAGCCGGAGCCCGATGTGCGGGTCTTTTCCAGGTCTCTGGTTATTCGTGACCGGGGAGATGAAAAACCTGAAGCCTAGCGAAACTCCAGCAGTTCATAGACCGAGACCTCGCGAAAACCGAGGTCCTCGTAGAACTTGCGGCCCCTGGCGTTGGCCGCCGCGACCTGGAGGGAGACACCGTCGGCGCCTTTCTGTTTCGCCCACTCCTCGACGCCGGCGAGGAGGGCGTGGCCGATGCCGTCGTTGCGGTGGTCGGTTTCTACGAAGACGTCGTCCACGGAGGCCCAGGTCTTGGGCTTGAAGGTCGGGGAGCCCTCGCGCAGCTCGCCGGAGACGAAGCCGACGGTCCGGTCCCCGACGGTGGCTACGAAGACGAAGGCGTAGCTGTTGCGGGCCAGGTCCGCGAGAAAGCGGCGCATGGTCTTCTCGGCGTCCGGGGCCGTGGCGTAGACGGGGTCGTGGGCGGTGTGCTCTTCGGCGCTTTGCATCCACAGCCGCGCCGCTTCGGCGGCGTCCTCCCTGCGGCCCGGACGGATGGTGAAGTCCCCTGCTCCCATCCCGCAATCCTAACCCATGCGGCGCGGCGCGCGGCGGGTGGGGTATGATCCCGCGACAGGCCGAAGGGGAACGCGCGAAAGAGAGAGCCACGAAGAGCGGTAGCCGGTTCTGGGAGGTGGACGCCGCCCGCGGCGTCGCCATTCTCATGATGGTCGTCTACCACTTCACCTACGACCTCTACGCCTTTGGCGGGTACGAGGTGGATGCCGTCTCAGGCTTCTGGGCCCGCTTCGCCGACGCGACCGCCAGCCTCTTCCTCCTGCTCGTCGGCGTCTCGCTCGCGATCACCGCCGCGAGGGGGGATGGGCGCGGGGGCTTTCGCCTGTATCTGCTGCGGGGGCTCAAGATCTTCGGTTACGGGATGTTGCTGACGGCGGTTTTTCTCGTCTTCGGGATGGGGATCGTGGCGTTCGGGATCCTGCACCTGATCGGGGTCTCCATCATCCTCGCCTACCCCTTCTTGAAGCTCAGGTTCACCAACCTCTTCCTCGGCGTCACCGTGTTCGCCATCGGCCTGTACGTGCAGGCCGGAGGCCCGTCCGGGAGCCCGTGGTTGCTGCCCTTCGGGGTCGTTCCGGAGGGTTGGATCATGCCGGACTACAGGCCCTTGTTGCCCTGGTTCGGGATGGTCCTGATCGGGCTGTTCCTCGGCAATGTGGTTTATGGCAGAGGAC
>JACDFX010000017.1 GCA_013815575.1 Rubrobacter sp. | reverse complement strand
GTGTGGTCTATGTGGTGGTGGGTGAGGAGAACCGCGTCGGCGTTGGTGACCTCGTCCGGGCGGAGCGGGGGAGGGAAAGTCCTCTCCAGGCTGCCACCCTCGCCGTCTGAGTCCGTGAGGTACGGGTCGACGTACAGCACGCCCTCGGGGCCCTTGATCGCCACGCCTACCTGGCCGAGGCCCCAGAAGGCGAGCGCCCTTTCCCCCACCCGCAGCCCGTCCATACCGGAGATCACATCCATGGCGCCCGCATACCTCCCCCGTTTCTCGTCGATGCCGGCCAGCTTACCATCGGGCCCACGTCGGGGTCCGTGTGACGGGCAGCAAGGAGGATCGGTTCGGAATAGAATTACCGCCCGTCTTCTGTCGGCGGGATGGTGTGTTCAAGGGGCAGGGAGGAGAGGGCGTGCGGGAGAACAGGGTCAGGTCCATCTGGAGGGGCGGCGGCGTGGTACTCAACGGGTGGCTGCACGTGCCGAGCTCGTTTTCGGCCGAGGTGATGGCCCACGCCGGCTGGGACAGCCTCACCATAGACCTGCAGCACGGGCCGCCCGACGTGGGGGGCGTCATCCCCATGTTCCAGGCCATCTCGACCACGGACGTGGTGCCGTTCGCGCGGGTGAACTGGAACGACCCGGGCACGATCATGAAGATACTGGACGCCGGCTGCTACGGGGTCATCTGCCCCATGATCGAGGGCCGCGAAGACGCCGAGGCCTTCGTTGGCGCCTGCCGCTACCCGCCCGACGGCTACCGAAGTTACGGCCCCTTCCGGGCCAACCTCTACGGCGGTCCTGACTACGCCGCCAACGCCAACGAGACCGTGGTGACGATGGCGATGATCGAGACGAGGGAGGCCCTCGAAGACCTCGACGGCATCCTGAACGTCCCGGGCCTCGACGGCATCTTCGTCGGCCCTTCCGACCTCGGCCAGAGCCTCGGTCTCGGCCCCGGCATGGACCGCGAGGAGCCAGAACTGGCCGAAGCCATCGACAGGGTCGTCGGCTCCGCGCGGGAGAGGGGTCTTGGGGCCGGTATCTTCACGGGCTCGACGGAGTACGCGGGGCGCATGATCGACAAGGGCTTCAACTTCATCAACGTCTCCTCCGACGTCCGTCTCATGGCCGACGCGGCCTCGGCCGCGATCACCACGCTCAGAGACCGGCGTCCCCCGAAGCGCTGATCTCATCGAGGTTGGTCTAGCGCGCCGGGCTGGCCCCCGCGAATGCACCCGCGTGGTTCCGGGTGAACGTGTCGAAGCTTCGCGGATCCTGACCGGTGGCCTCCGCCACGCCGCCGGCTACGTTCGAGGCGTAGCCGGGCTCGTAAACCTCCCTGTTGAGCTCGACGAGGCCATCCGCCAGCCACTCGGGGAGGCCCGCGCCGACCATCGCCCCGCGGGCGTCTTCAAGCGAGACCTCGACGTGCTCTACCGGTTTGCCGATCGCGGCGGAGAGCTTGTCGGTGATCTCGCGGTTGGAGATCGCCTCCGGCCCGGTAAGCTCGTAGGTTTTGCCCTCGTGCCCCTCTTCGGTGAGGGTCCTGGCGGCGACCGCCGCGATGTCGCGGACGTCGACCCAGGCCACCCTGGCGTCGGCGAGCGGCGCGTAGAATCCGCCCTCGGAGGAGATCGACCCCGCAAAAGCGAGCGTGTTCTGCATGAAGCCGGTCGGGCGCAGGACGGTGTGGCCGAGCCCTGACTCCCTTAGATGCCGCTCGGCTTGGCCGTGTACCCGGCCGAACCTTACCGGGGCCTCCTCGTCGGCCCCGAGCACGGAGAGCTTTACCACGTGACGGACGCCCGCCCGGCCGCGTCCACGAAGTTCTTCTCCCACTCGACCATCCGCGGGTCTGCCGGCGTCACGAGGAAGGCCCTGTCTATACCCTCCAGCGCCGCGCTCAGCGTCTCCGGCGTTGCGAAGTCGGCCACGAGGTCCCGACGCCCTCCCTCTCTACGGAGCCCGCCTTCTCGGGCGTGCGGACCATCGCGCGGACCGGTGCCCCGAGGGAGACGAGCTCCTCGACCAGCGCGCCGCCGTAATTTCCTGTCGAACCCGTCACGAGTATCATCCGCGAGACCTCCGTCCGTCGCTTCCTACCGGCCGGATCCGTCTTTCCCCCGGCGGCACCCTACAAAACCGGGGATAGTGACGGGACGAGGACGCCGTTGGCTCCCGGTCGAAGCCGGGCGTTCTAGGCGCAGGCCATACCCCACACGCCCGCGAACGACTCGCCCGGGGCCAGGACGCGCAACCCGTCGCCGGAGTTGAAGGCGTTTGGGGCGCAGGTCATGGGCTCGATGGCGATGCCGCGGCGCCGGTCTTCTTCCGCCAGCGTGTCGCTGGTGAAGACCTGGATAAAGCCGTGCGAGGCGTCCATGCTGATCGTGATCTCGGGTCCACCATCCGGGTGTGCCAGGACGGCGCGGGCGATGCCGTCTCTGTCCGGGATGACGTCTGTGAAACAGGTGTCTAGCCGCACGTCCCCGATGGGACGTCCTTCCCGGAAATCGAAGTCCGTTCCCTCGACCGATGCCCTCCCGATCGGGATGAGCCGGTCGTCCGTAACAAGGTAGGTGCTGGCCGGAAGCTTCAGGGTGGCCACGTCGATGGTCGGGGTTCCGACGGTGAGGTACGGGTGGTAGCCCGCGCCGAACGGCAGAGCCTTCTCCCCGACGTTGGTCGCGGTCGTCGCGACAGTGAGGCCGAGATCCGAGAGGGCGTACTCTATTTGCAGGTCCAGCATGAACGGGTAGCCGTCCTGCGGGTGGAGATGTTGGCGCAGGGTCACGCTGGACGCCGTCTTGCGCAGGGGCGTCCAGTCGAGCCAGCGCGTCAGGCCGTGAAGGGCGCTGCCCGTCGACAGCTCGTTGACGGGTAGCTGTTGCTCCCCGCCCTCGAAGGTGTACAGGCCGCCCTCTATTCGATTCGGGAAAGGGAGGAGCACCTGCCCGCGGCAAACGTCGCTCATCTTGTCCTCGGCGAAGGTGTCGAGGAGCTCTAGGCCCGCCACGGAGAAAGTGCGCAGGGTCGCGCCGACCCCGGTGACGACGGCGTTCTGGTCACCGTAGGATATCTCGAACTGCTCGCCCGTCGGCGTGTGGGCACCGATCACGCCGTCAGCCCTGGCCTTCGTCGGTGTTGCCCGCGCGGGCCTTGCGGTACTCGGCGACGACGAGCTCGGTGAGTTCCTCTACCGAGGTCTCTGCTACTGGTTTGTCGTACTCGATGCGGCCGTTGCGCAGAAGGTTCACGCGGTCGCAGACGTCGAAGACCTGGGCGTAGTTGTGGACTATGAGGATCATGGGTATGCCCCGCTCCTCCTTGAGACGTTGGATCAGATCCAAAATAAGCGCCCCCTCCTTGGCGCCCATCGCTGCCAGCGGCTCGTCCAGGAGGAGCATCTTCGCGTCGGAGTAGACGGCTCGTGCTACGGCTATCGCCTGGCGCTGGCCGCCGGAGAGCCGGGCGACCTCGGTGTCTATGGAGGGTATGTGCACGCCCATGTCTTCGAGGTAGCGGGCCGTCTTCTCCTTCATCTTGCGGTTGTTCAGGAAGGGGCCGATGGTCAGCTCACCGTTCAGGAACATGTTGTGGAAGACGGAGAGCTCGTTGACGAGGGCGAGGTCCTGGTAGACGGTCTGGATGCCAAGAGATCTGGCCTGGGAGACGGAGCGAAGGTTCACCTCGTTGCCCTCTATAAGAATTCTGCCCCCGTCCGGGCGGTGGAAGCCGGTGATCGTCTTTAGCAGCGTGCTCTTGCCGGCCCCGTTGTCCCCGATCAGGCCGAGCACCTCGCCCTTCTTGACGTGCATGTCCACGCCCTTGAGTACGGAGACCGCGCCGAAGCGCTTGACCACGTTCTCGGCCCGCAGAAAGTCCCCGCCTGTGGCCGCGCCGTTGGCCGAACCATTATTCCCGTTCTCCATCAGACCCTCCCGGCGCCGCGCAGGCGGGCTATGTAGACGTTCAGGATCATGGCGCCCAGGATGGCGACGCCGAGGACGACGTTGAAGGTGTCTGAGTCTATTCCCTGCAGCGTGAAGCCGTTGCGAAGGATGACGAGCACCAAAGCGCCGAGAAACGCGCCGGTTACGGTCCCGATCCCACCCAGAAGCGCCGTCCCCCCGATGACCGCGGAGGCGATGCACAGCAGCACGATGTCCGGGCCGCCGGCGAGGGGGTCTATGGAGTTTATGCGAAACGACTCGATGATCCCGACGAAACCGCCGAGCACGGCGCACATGATGAAGTTGCCGATCTTGATGCGCGCGACACCGACCCCCGCCTCCATCGATCCGAGCGGGTTCCCGCCCGTCGCGTAGGTGTGCAGGCCCCAGCGAGTCCTGGAGAGGATCAACTGGAGCACGGCCACGATGACCAGCGCCCAGATAGTACCGGCCCAGGGGTACTCGCCAAGGATTTGCGTCACGGTGTTCGTGTCCGGCGTGGTCGCCGGGAAGCCGCCGGTTAGGATGACGTTCAGGCCGGCGAGCAGGAAGAACATCCCGAGCGTGGTTATCAGGGAAGAGACGCCGAGGTAGACGGTGATCAGGCCGTTCACCAGCCCCACCAGCGCGACGGCGAGCATCCCCACGATCACCGCGAGCGGCAACACCAGGAAGAGCTTGTCGTAGGCCAGGTACATGACGATGGGCGCGAACGCGAACGACTGGCCGACCGAGAGGTCTAGCTCGCCGCAGATCAGCAAGAGGCACAGCGCCGACGCTATCACCACGTAGGGTACGGCGAACCGGGCGAGCGAGAGGATGTTCGACTCGGAGAGGAACGCGGGGTTGGCGGCCTGGAAGTAGACCACCAACCCCACCGCGACGATGAGCACGCTCACCTCCCGCACCCGGACGAGCACGCTGAGCAGCCGGCTGCCGGGCCCGCGCTCCGGGGCGGCCCCGGCCTCGGACGTCTTCTGCGCGGTGGTCTCGCTCAAAACTCCTCCCAGTCTCTAGGCGGGCGCCTGCACGACCTTCTGTTGCTCCGAGTCACCCTCGAAGCGCGACTCGGTCTCGAGGTAGCGGTCCACGGTCTCCGGCGTGACGAAGATCAGGCCCGTGTTCGTCTCCGCCGGCCCCGTGACGCCGCCGGAGATCTTGTACAAGTAGAGCTGCATGATCGGCAGGAAGCCCTGCAAGTAAGGCTGCTGGTCGATGGTGAAGTCTATGTGTCCGGCTTTCATCAATTTGAGGATCTCGGGCAATAGGTCGTACCCGCCGGCCTTGACGCCCTGCTCGGCGAGCCCTGCCTGCTCCATCACCTGCGCCACGCCCTGGGTGCTCCCCGCGTCCACGGCGAACATGCCGGCTACGTCCTGGTGGCCGTTGTACCAGGCCTCTATCCTGGAGCGCTCCTCCGGCAACTCGGCGCCGGTCGTCACCTGCTGAATCTCGATGTTCGCCCCGGAGTCTTCAATGGCCTGCCTCGCCCCGTCGATGCGCGGCTGGATGTTGAGCAGGCCCGGCGTCGCGATAAAGAGCGCCACCAGTCCCTCGTCCACGATCTGGACGATCCTGTTTCCCATCTCAACCCCGGACTGGAACAGGTCCTGCCCGACGTACGCCAGCGCCGGGTTGTCCTGCCCGGCCTTGCCGTCCGCGTTGTAGGCGATCACCGGTATATCCTGGTCCAGCGCCCGCTGGATGGGATCATTGAACGCCTCAGGATCGACGATCGCCACCGCGATCCCATCGGCGTTCCCCGAGATGGCCGAGTCCATCGCCCCCACCATCTCCCTCACGACCGAGGCCTCAGACCCCGTCCACTGCGACTTCGTTCCGAGCAACGCCTCCGCGTCCTCTATCCCGTACTGCGTGGGCACGAAGAACGGGTTGGTCGTCACGTGGTTGACGAAGACGAAGTTGTACTCGGGCGTGTCCGGGAAGTTGCCGCCGGAACCGCCAGCCCCGCCCTGGCTCGCCTGCTGCGCCTCCTGCCGGCACCCGGCGAGCAACAACCCCGCCGACGCCAGGGCACCCCCCGCCAGAAACTGTCGCCGTCCCAACCTGAGGTTGCCGAAACCAACCGCGTCGGATCCACGCCCGCCCATACGCCACCCCTATCTCTTCTTTGTGCGAAAACCTTTCCCGTCCAGCATTGTCATACCAATATGCATCCGTGTCAAGAGACTAAGCAATGTCTAATCTTCCTGTTCCCACCAGAGGCCCATCCGGGCGGTGGTTCCACCGTCGGCGTAGAGGATCTGGCCCGTGACGAAGTCCGCGGCGTCGGAGACGAGGAAGGCGACCGTGGGTCCTATGTCCTTCGGGCGTCCGACGCGGCCCCAGGGGACGAGGGTGTCGCCGAACTCCGAGGAGTAGCCCGGGTCGTCGAAGTAGCGGGGGACCTCGATGACGCCGGGGCCTACGGCGTTCACGCGGACGCCCTCGTCCGTGAGCTCTATCGCGAGTTGGCGGGTGAAGGCGTTGATCGCGCCCTTGGTGGACGCGTAGGCCGTGTGCCGGGGCAACCCCGCGAAACCGTGGATGGAGGTGATGTTCACGATGCTCCCGCCGCCCCGCTCCCGCATGAACGGCACCGCCCGCCGCGCCAGAAAGAAGTACCCCTTCATGTTCAGGTCGAAGAGCGAGTCGTAGGTCTCCTCGTCGGTATCCAGGAAGTCCAGGGCCTTCGTGACGCCCGCGTTGTTGACCAGCGTGTCGAGCCCGCCTAAAGCGCCGGCCGCCTCGTCCACGACCCGCTCGCACTCCCGGACCCGGCTCAGATCCCCCTGGACGGTGAAGGCCTGGCCGCCGAGCCCTTCTATCTCGGAGACCGTCTCCTCCGGTTCGGTGTGGGCGTAGTGGACGGCTACCTCCGCGCCCTGACGGGCGAGTTCGATGGCGATGCCCTGGCCGATGCCCATGCCGGCGCCGGTGACGAGCGCCTTCTTGTTCGAGAGGGCGGCCATCAGGTGCCCGGAGTTTTCGTCGTCTCCCGCTTCTCCCAGCCCTCCGCGAAGAGGTTAAAGTGGACGTCCTGTTTCGGGTGGGCGGCTATGACGTCATCGTCGAGCTCGATGCCGAGGCCGGGGCCTTTGGGGAGATCGAAGTAGCCATCTACGACTTCAGGGAGGCCCGGGGCGGTTTCTCGCACCCAGGGGTCGGCGAAGTCGTTGAAGTACTCCTGGATGCGGAAGTTCGTCGTCGTGGCGGCCAGGTGGAGGGCCGCGGCGGTGTTTATCTGGCCTCCAACGTTGTGCGGCGCGACGGTCATGTAGTACGCGTCGGCCCACGCCGCGAGCTTCTTGGTCTCCAGCAGGCCGCCGATGTGGCTTATGTCCGGCTGTATCACGTCCGCCGCCTGCAGCTCGAAGACCTCGCGGTACTCCAATCGCTGGTGGATGCGCTCGCCGGTGGCGACGGTCGAGTTGATGCCGTCCGAGGCCTTCTTGAGCGCCTTCAGGTTTACCGGAGGGACGGGTTCTTCCACCCAGCCCAACCCGAACGGTTCCAGCATCTGGGCCATCTCGATGGCGGTGGCGGGGGAGAAGCGGCCGTGCATCTCCAGCAGGATCTCGGGCTCCGGCCCGATAGAGTCCCTGACCGCCTCGACGAGCGCGACGGCCTTCAGCTTCTCCCCCCGCTCCATCTCGTAATGACCGGGGCCGAAGGGGTCGAGCTTCAGCGCCTTGTAGCCCCTCTCGACCACCTTCTTGGCGGCGGCGTGGAACTCTTCCGGCGTCCGTTCGACCCGGTACCAGCCGTTGGCGTAGGCTTTTATTTTGTCCCGGACGGGTCCGCCGAGCAGGTTGTAGACGGGCTGGTTCAGGGCCTTGCCGACGATGTCCCAGCAGGCCGTCTCGAACATCGCGATGCCGCTGCTCATCACCTCTCCGGCGCGCGAGAAGTCGTCGCGGCCCATCTTCTTCACGAGGTCTTCGATGCGGAACGGGTCGTGGCCGACGAGGTGTCTCGGGATGGCCTCCGCCAGATACCCGACCAGGGCGTCGGTGTGGTTGACCATCCTGGCCTCGCCGAGGCCGGTCAGGCCATCGTCCGTGTGGACCCTTACGATGGTCAGGTTGCGCCATTCCGTGCCGACGACGAAGGTCTCGGCGTGCGTGATCTTCATGCCTTCTCCTTTGCGGGGATGCCGGGGAATACGGCCCCCCTCTCCGTGGTCTCGGCCTCCGGAAAGTAGCGGTCGAGCATGGAGAGCCCGATCTCCGCCCGCCGGACCCGCTCCCTTCCAAGGGCTATCGCCGTCGCCTCCAGGTGCGTGCCGCTCGGGTAGATGTTCGGCGCGTTTCGGAGGCCGAACTTGACGAAGACCGGGGCGGCGACGCGGACGAGGTCCGGGATCTCGTAGTGCCTGACGAACCCCCCGAAGTCGTCGGGCGCCTCGACGTACACGTCGAGCGGCAGGCCGGAAACGGCCCGGATGGCCGCCAACTGTGCCAGCGAGAGGTCGGTCGGCGTGTTGTACGTCCCGGCCCCGAGGTCCTCCATCGTCCTGACCGCCGCCGCGTTGGCCGCCGCGAGCTGGACGGAGACCTTGACGACGAGGTCCTCCGGCAACTCGCCCTTCGCCTTGAGGTCGCGCAACACCCAAAGCAGGCCGGCATCCGCCACGAGCACGCCCCGCAGCCCCAGGCTCACGCCCCGAAGCACGTCTTCGAGGGCGTAGGCGAGCTGATCCTGGCCCCGATGCTGGGCGCCAAGCACCTTGCCCGCGCTCGAGACGCTGGCGGCCCCGGTCTCCCACGAGGCGCGCGGCCCGACGAAGAGCGAGAGCTCCAGCCCGGCCTCCCGGGCCATAACGCACATCTCGAGTATCTCGGCATCGGTGAGGAGCATGATGCCGGAGCCCTGGGAGACGCGGTGGAGTTGAACCTCCCTTCTTTCCGCCTCGTCCAGGACCGCTTCGAGGACGCGGGGGCCTTCGACGCTCGGGATCTCGACGCGGTACTGCGCCCCGTCCGGGAACCTCTTCCCCGAGTCGGGCAGGTCGTAGAGGTCCTTCTCCGGCAACCCCAGGCCGGATAGAAGTTCGTGGGCTCTCATGTGCTCTCCTTCTCCCCGCTTTCCAACATCCCCTCCCGAATGGCCGCCTCGATGTCCCTCGCGGTGTTCGCGAGGTGCGCGCGCATCTCCCGCCGCGCCTCCTCCGCGTCGCCGGACCTCACGCAGTCGAGTATCCGTTCGTGTTCTAGAAGCGCCCGCTGCGCGTTGCCGGGACGGGCGGCGCTGACCCGGCGGCTGGCCCGCAACAGGTCAACCACGGGCTCCAGCATCGTGAGCAACACCCCGTTTCGCGCCGCGCGGGCCAGCAGCGCGTGGAACTCCACGTCGGCGTCAACGTACCCCTCGGGTGAATCGATGGAGCTACGCATCCTCTCTACCTGGATGCGCATATCTTCCACATCCCCGGGGCCGGCGCGCCCGGCTGCGAGGCCCGCGACCTCGACCTCCAGGATGCCGCGCATCTCCAGAAGCTCCCACAACGTCTTCGGCTGGACCCTCAGCAACAGCCCCAGAGTGTCGCGCACGGCCTTCGGCTCACCGCCGCTGACCACCGCCCCCCGGCCGTGCTCGATGCTTACGAGCCCGCGGGCCTCCACGAGGTTCAAGGCCTCGCGGACGACGGTACGGCTCACGCCGAGGCGCTCGCACAGCTCACGCTCCGGTGGAAGGCGCTCACCCGGCCGAAGACCGCCGGAGATCACCATGTCCAGGAGCTGCTCCGCCGCCCGGTCCCTGAGCCTCGTCCGCTGAACCCTATCCTTCACCCGGCAGCATTGTCATACCAATCGGAATGCATGTCAAATCAGGCTTCAGCTTCTCGTTGTTGCTACGGGGAGGCGACCTTGAAAGCTATTTTGTTTTCGCGAAGTTCTTCGAGTTGGTCGTCGCCGACTTTCGCGTCAACTATTACGAGGTCGAACTCGCTGAGGTGGGCGAGGCGGTGGAGGGCGACTTTGTCGAACTTGGTGTGGTCCACGAGGAGGACGCGGCGTTTGGCGGAGTTCATCATGGCGCGTTTGCCGCGCATTATCTCCCCGTCTTGGTGCAGGGCGAAGCAGCCTGAGACGGCCGAGGTGGACATGAGGACGACGTCGGCGCGCACGACGGAGAGGGAGGCTTCGCAGACCGCGCCGCCGAAAGCTTCCAGGGCGGGCAGGTACTCGCCGCCGAGCATGATCAGGTCTACCCCCCTCACCCCGTGCAGCTCGTTCATAGCCATCATGAAGTTGGTTATGACGGTGACGGGGCTCTTCTCCGGCAACAGCCTCGCCGCCATGAGCGCCGTGGTCGATTCGTCGAGTATCACCGAGTCGCCGGGCCTGACCTCGGCGAGCGCGGCCCTCGCCAGCGCCTCTTTGTCCGCCGTGGCCGTCCTGAGCCTGTAGCGCACGCTGCTGTCGAAACGGCTCGACGGCTGGGCCGTCACGTGCCCCCGCAACTTCCGCAGGATGCCCTGACGCTCCAACTCGTCGAGGTCGCGGTGAATCGTTATGAGGCTCACCCCGAAAAGGCTCGTGAGGTCCTTGATCCCGGCCGAACCCTTCTCCAACACGTGCTCCGCCACCCGCGCCTGACGCTCCGCCACCCGCCCGACGCTACCCCTGCCAGACCTATCTCCAGCCAAATCGAAGATCCCAAACCCCCTTCTACCGCACGCAACAAGACAGGCAAAACGATTCTACATGCCCGCAGAACTCCTGCCCGGCTTCGTACGATAGGCAAAAACTTCAAAGAATAGGCTCTTGACATGAGATTATTTCATCATTTACGATAATAATAGGGGTATACGTTACGAGAGTGGGGTGAGAGGACGTTGGCGGGAAGCGTTCGGGCGACCGGTAGGACGTGGGTCGTGGGCTCTGGCTTCTCGTGAGCTTTTTCGGCATCGAGGGCTGACGGTTACGGGGAATTCTAGGGACCGCTTCGTTTGGGTGGTCCGGGGAAGGAGAAGGGATGCGGGAAGAGAGAATGGGGTTGCGCAGGATCCGCCGCCGGGACTTCCTGAAGGGCGTCGGGGCTGGGGCGGCGGCGCTTGGCCTGGCTGGTTGCGGGGTGGATTTCGCGCAGGAGCGCTCTGGCGGGCAGAACCCGTCCAAGGTCAAGGGCGAGTTCTCGTGGACGCGGGAGAAGGGCAAGACCATTAACGTGCTCTTCGCCAAGCACCCGATGGCTGATTCGTTCATCAAGGAGCTTGGGAACTTCGAGAAAAAGACCGGCATAAAGGTCCAGTACGACACGCTGCCGGAGGAGGAGTTCTTCCAGAAGCTCAGGACCGACCTCTCGACGGGCAAGGGCAACTACGACGCATTCATGAGCGGGCCGCCCAACAACTGGGAGTTCGCGGCGCCCGGCTGGAGCGAGCCGCTCGACGCCTACATCGAGAACAAGGCGCTCACGAGTGCCGACTACGACCTCGACGACTTCTACCCGGCGGCGCTCGGGGTGAACCGGTGGCGGGGCAAGCTGTGGTCGATTCCTGCCAACGAGGAGGGGTACTCGCTCTTCTCGCGCAAAGACATCCTGGAAG
>JACDFX010000227.1 GCA_013815575.1 Rubrobacter sp. | reverse complement strand
CTCCTGGCTCGCGTCCTGGGCGTCGCGCGCCCCGAGCACGCGCAGGGACACCCTATATACGAGGCCGGAATGTTCCTGGACCAGCGCGCTGAACGCGCCGGCGTCCCCCCGGGCGGCGCGCAAGGCGAGGTTCCGATCCCCGGCACTCACTACTCTGACCCTGCCGAACGCCTATCAGATACGGGTAGCCCCGTGCGCGGTCCCATAGCCCCCTACGATAGCAAACCCGTTCTTCGAGATACACCGGCAGGCGCGCGAAGATTTCTCCCTCCCGGCGTAACCTTTCGTGCCCGGTGCGGGTCTTACGCTTTGCGGTCGGGAACGGTTAGGAAAGGGTGGGCCTTGTTCGGTATTCGGGTGGAAGAGAACGGTTTGGGAGCAACGGTAGGTATGTGGGGGGAGTTCGACGTCTCCTCCTTGCCGAGCTTACGGGAGGCGCTCGACGACGTCTTCACGTTCGGCGGGCCCGCCGTGGTCGACCTCTCGGGGATCACGTTCCTCGATCTGCAGTCCACCCGCGAGCTGGTGGTTCGGTCCCTGATCCAGGCGCACCAACTCGTCTTCCAGAACCCTTCACCCGGCGTCCTGGCGAGCATCCGCGCCCTCGGTCTGGAGGACACGACCCGCGCCTGGAGCGGTCCCCAGAGCGGCACCAACCGCGAGGAACCCCAGGTCTTCTCGGAGGCCTAAACCCCGCCCCTCTCTAGGAGAGGAGCCGGCCCAGGGCACCCATTCTGGTGGCCCTGGCCTCCAGCGCGGCCGACACCGCCGCAGCGGCGGCCAGCGACACGAGCGACCCGGCACCGAAGAACCCGATCAGGCGCTGGGACTTCGCCGCCGCCTCGGGCGTCTCGGGTGCGGGCTCGGTCCCCGACTCGACCGGCGTATCGCCCTCCTGGGACTGGCCCGCGATCCTGGCCCCAAGCACCCCGGAGACCGCGCTGTTGAAGAGCGCGGCCCCGAGCAGCACGTCTTTCAGACCCACGAGCGCCCCGGCCTCGATCCCAAGTTCCTCCTCGGCCTCCTTTAACCCCCCGAGCCTCCAGGCCCCGACGGCCGCGACCACGGCAATGGCGTTGACCGCGGTGAACCGGAACCAGGCCTCGTTCAAAACGCGCCCCCGCTCCCTCTTATCGCTTATGCTGCTAATGGTCGGGTTCAACGCCACCTGACCAAACAGCGTCCCGCCGAACCAGGTCGCGAGGCCCAGGTTATGCAACGCCCGCACGGTAGTAGACGGCTCCGTCATCCCGTCTCTCCCCTCTCAATGCCGAAAGCCCTCTCTATTCCCAACCCCCTGCCCGGCCAAACGCCAGAAAGCCGATCCTCAATCGTGGTACGAACCTTCCAAACCATATAGGATGCTGGCGGCACGAAGGTATCCGGAACGGCAAGTGTCCGGTCTGGGGATCATCGTGCGCCGGGGAGGCATGAGGTTCATCGTGGGGAGGATCAGGTTCAAGGGCGGAGATAAGCCAAACACGTTATTCGTGACGCTCGCGGCATCGGTTTTGGCGATTCTGATCTCCTTCATGCTCGCGACTCAGGCCCGCGCCCAGGAAACGGAGACCAAAGAATTCACGACGCAGGTGAACCAGGTGACCGCCAGTACCGTCGCACAGGCTGGTGACGTCACTGTCAAAGCCGAAAATAGGTCCTCGAAAGAAACCACCGTAATCTCCGAACAAACGACAGAGGTAATCCAGACTCAGGTACAAGGAAAAAATCCAGTCAACTAAGACCTTTCCCTGAGATCAGGGGCGAGGAAGTTCCGCAGCGTCAAGCATCAGAAGCACCAGGCCCGTTGGCAGGCGTCGAGACGATCACGCGAGATACGGACGGGGATCAGTTTACCGATTTGATCACAGTGCCGGGTGACTGCAAAGCGCAAGAAGGCGCGTCTCTTGTATTGGAAGACGATGACGGTACGCAGGACACCGAGCCGCAGGACGAAGACCAAGGACCTCTGGCTGATGGAACCGCCAGAGGCAACGATGTACTCGTTCCGGGGGATGTGATCGACACGCTCCCCGATGGTACGAAGGTCGTCGGCATAGACCAGATCACCGTAGAGACCGAAAATTGTGAGCTTACGGAGCAGGGAGATGACTTGACCATAACTTTGAGCGATCAGAGCGTGCCTTTTCGGATCAGGGACGGCGACAACGTAGACATCACGCTGCAGGAGGACGGGACCATAGTCGCGAATGGTCGGGAGACGCTGGGAGATTCATTCCCGGAGGGTGAGAGTGATAATCTCGATAGGCTCATTGTACCGATACCCGTCGATCCGGAAAATGACCAGTTCCCCGAGGCGCCCAACGATACCTTCCCGATAATCAGTTCGACGGGCATCGGTGGGCAGGGGTGTCGTGTTATTGAGCAGTCCGACGATCCTGGCACCGAAGATGTCGCCGCTGACGAAGACGTGATCGACGATACGATCCCCGACGATCCGTTGCCTGACACTGGTGGGCCGCCCTTACTCAGCGTCGCCATCCTCGGCTTTGTCCTGGTCGCTGCCGGGGTGTCCTTGATTCGCGGCGGCCGGCGGGAAGGGGAGCCCGGGGAGCCGGATCGGGAAGGACGCGAGAGTGCCTCTAAAGACGGGGATCACCGCAATGGCTCTGGTGCTTGTCTGCGCTGGCGCCGTCGCGGTGTTCGCGTTACTCGGCGGGGCTTCGGAGCCCGCAGCCGCGGTCAAGTCGTCCACGGAACCGGAAATCGAACCGCTAGTGCGGGCGGATCCCGGCTTCGAGCCGTGGAAAGAGAAGGCCGTAACCCTCACGGAGGCCGAAACCGAGCCAAAGACGCAACCGACCCCGGACCCCGAACCATCAACGCCGGAATCCGAACCAGTCCCTCCGGAACCCAAACCGGTGACGCTGGCGCCCGAGACAGAGCCCGAACCAGCACCGGCTCCGCAGCCGGTGTTCAGTGGTGAGCCGCCGGAGCCGACGGCGGGGGACATAGCGTACGCGAATGGGCCGCGTCACTACGAGTTGCCGGACGGGGCGGTGATGGGCCTCACGGTAGAGGTCCTTGGTATCCACGACGTTCCCGTGTTCGATTCTGTCGGGGAGTGGGCGCTCGGGCACGGCGTCGGGCACCACCCGGAGACCTCCATGCCCTGGTCGGACGCGCCGCAGCGGAACGTGTACCTGGCTAGGCACCGGCTCGGTTTCCCTGGGACCGACAGCCACCTGATCTTCTACCGCCTCGGCGAGCTTGGGGCCGGTGATGAGATCCTGCTAAAAGACCGCGACGGAAAGAAGTACCGTTACCGGGTCAGCGAGACTTTCAAGGCCGATCCCGAAGACTCCTGGGTGATGGGACAGCTCAGGGACCGGGACATGGTAACGCTCCAGACCTGCAGCGGCCCGAACTGGGAGCGGCGCCTGATCGTACGCGCCGACCGCGTCTAGCCGCCCATGGGCTTCCGATTCCTCTACTCTACGCGTCCTATCCGGCCTGGCACCGACCCGGCTTACCGAAAACGGCTACCGCCACGATGCACGAGGGCGCACCTCAACGCCTGAAGCCTGAAACCACGTTCTCAGGGCAGGGGAAGCGAGAAGGACGCGCGGATGCCCTGCAAGTCTCCACTGCCAGCGCCGCGAGAATGAGGCCGGAGATGCGGCTGATGACGTCCGCTCCGGTCGTTCCCAGCAGGCGGTCGAGCGTGCCGGCGGCGAGCAGCACCGCGCAGGTGACGGCCAGGACGACCAACATCACCGCGGTCGTCTGCGCCTGTTCGAAGAAGCCGAACGTCGAGTTGTCCGTGAGCAAGACGACCGCCAGTATCGCGGCGGGCCCGGCGATGTAGGGTGTCGCCAGGGGGAACACCGCCACGTCCCCGACCTCCTCGCGCGCGGCCTCCTCGTCGACCCGGACGTCGGCGGCGCTGAGCACCCGCTGCAAGGAGATGCCTAGCAAGACCAGCCCGCCCGCGATGCTGAAGGACGGCAGCCTGATCCCCAAAGCTTCGAGGAGTATCTGCCCGATCACGATAAAGGCGACGAGGATAACGGCGGAGATCAAGACCGCGCGTATCGCCGTCTTCCGGCGCACAGGCGGGGTCTGGTGGTGCGTGACGGCGAGGAACTCGGGGACGAGGCTGATCGGCTCGATCACCACCATCAGGTACACGAAGTCCGTGAATATGCGATGCTCGAACATCTTTCCTTTCTTGCGGATCACCCCCCGCGACGGAGACAGGGCGTATCTTTACAGATGCGAATTTACCGCGCAACATCCCGGGCGGAACTCACGCAAGAGCGGCCCGTTGCGTCTCCCGTGGATGGAGTCTCCAGGGGGTTACCGGCCGCCGAAAGACGACAGGCTCCATGTGGTACGTTTGCGGGCAGGAGATCCGCGAGGAGAGAGCGCATGCCGAACCGTCTGGCCGAGGAGACGAGTCCCTACCTCTTGCAGCACAAGGACAACCCCGTGGACTGGTATCCGTGGGGGGAAGAGGCGTTGCAACGGGCGCGGGAGGAGGACAGGCCGATTC
>JACDFX010000226.1 GCA_013815575.1 Rubrobacter sp. | reverse complement strand
TCCTCGTCGCCGAGAAGGAGACGAATCGCCGCCTGGAGGAACTCGGCGTGATGAAGGCGGACTTCACGGCGATGATCGCCCACGAACTGAACGCCCCGCTCTCCGCCGTCCGCAACCTCTCGGACATGCTCTCCACGGAGGAATTGTCGAACACGGAACGCAGGCGCGTACTCGACGAGATACAGGCCCAGACCGACTCGCTCAACGCATTGGTGGAGGACGTGCGGGTCTCCGGCTCGATAGAGCGCGACGACTTCGACGTGAAACTCCGCTCCACCCCGCTGAAGGAACTCCTCGACGACGCCGCTGTGTTCTTCCGAACCCTCCCCGGAGAACGAAAACTCACCATCACCTTCGAAGCGGACGAAGATACGGGCTTGCTCGCGGATGCGGGGCGTGTCGGACAAGTGCTTCGGAACCTGCTATCAAACGCGGCAAGGCACTCGCCGGAGAGCGAGGGGGTGGAGATACGGGCGGTTCGCTTGGAGAAACAAGTCCGCATAGAAGTCGCCGACCGGGGGTGCGGCATCCACCCGGACGACGTAGCCAGGATCTTCGAGAAGTTCGGCCGCAGCCGCGACGACGCCGGACGCAAGGTTCCCGGAGCGGGCCTCGGACTCTACCTCTCGCGCCGCATCGCGCGCCGCCACGGCGGAGACCTGAAACTCCTCTCGACCTCCGGGGAAGGGTCGGTGTTCGCCTTCGAGCTGGAAGTCGTCCCGTGATAAAGACCCTCCTCGTGGACGACCACCCGTCCTTCCGCGACCCGCTCGCCTTCATGTTCGAGCGCGAGCCGGACCTGAAAGTCCTGGCGCAGGCAGGCTCCCTCTCCGAAGCGAGAGAGGCGCTCCAGAATGTCGGCCCCTCGGTCGACCTCGTCCTGATAGACCTCGATCTCCCCGACGGCTCGGGGACGCAGCTCATCGGGGAGATACAGTCCGCCAACCCGGACGCGCTCGTCCTCGTCCTGACGGCCTTCTCGGAACAGAGGTGGCTCGCCCGCGCCATCGAGGCGGGCGCGGCGGGCGTACTTCACAAGTCCTCCCGCGTCGGGGAGGTGATATCGGCGGTGCGCCGCCTCTTCGCCGGCGAGCAGCTCGTCTCCCCGAGCGAGGTCGTCGACGCGACGCGCTTCATGGACGGCGAGAGGCGCGAGGAGCGCGAAGCCCGTCAACTCCTCGAAAAGCTCACCCCCAGGGAGAAAGAAGTCCTCCGGGTGCTGGGCGAGGGACTCAGCGACCGCGAACTCGCCTGCAGCCTCCACGTCAACCTGGACACCGTCCAGACCCATATGGGCAACATCCGAAACAAGCTGGAGGTCGCCTCGCGATTGCAGGCCCTCGTCTTCGCCGTCCGCCACGGCATCGTAAAGATAGAGTGAAGCGCGAATCGTAAAGTCGCGGATCGCGAGTCGTATTTTCGATTGGCGACCAACGATTCGCGATAGCGACCCTTATCTCGACTTCCAGCCATCGGCCGGCGTCGCCATCGCGGACATCGTCTGTGGATTGCAGACGGCCACTGCGATCCTGGCGTCATTGCACCGCCGTTCGGAGACCGGAGAGGGAGCCAGGATAGAGGCCCCGCTCTTCGAGAGCACCCTCTCCTGGCTCGCCAACCGCGCCCAGGAATACCTCGTCTCCGGTGAAGACAAAGGCCGCATGGGCAACGCCCACCCCACCATAGTCCCATACCAGACTTTCGCCGCCTCGGATAAACAAATCGCCGTCGCCGCCGGCAACGATGCCCAGTTCGCCCGGCTGTGCGAAGCTCTCGGTCGTGAAGACCTCGCAGGCGACGAAAGATACGCCACCAACCCAGGCCGGGTCGCCAACCGGGAGGAGTTGGTAGCGGCTCTTCAGCGGGAGTTCTCGAAACACACCGCCGAAGAGTGGGTCGAGAAGGTCAGGGAGGCCGGGATTCCCTGCGGCCCCGTCAACACGCTCGCGGACGTGTTCGAGGACGAGCATGTGCTCGGCTCCGGCATCTTGCGCGATGTGGACCATCCCACCGCCGGAATGCTCAGGATGCTCGCTTCGCCGGTGCTCGTGGATGGCGAGAGGTTGCCGATACGGCGTCCTCCGCCGGCGCTCGGGCAGCACACGGAGGAGTCAGACGACGAAGGATGGTCCTGGGGATGCGATTAGATCGGTCAGGAATCCGCGGAGACCACGGCCACGGGCCTGACAGGCGAGCCGGTGGCCCCGACGAACTTGAGTGGCGCGCAGACGAACTCGAAGCTGTGGTGGCCGGCGGCGGCCAGCTCGTCCAGTTGCAGGTTCTCGATGATATAAACGCCCTGCCGGGAAAGCAGGATCAGGTGTCCCGGCAAGTAGCATCCCAATTCCGGGTCCATTAGCCCCGGCACGTCCCACGCCATGTTGTCCGCCCCGACGGCCAGAACCTGCCTGTCGGCCATCCAATATGCGGCGCTTGCGTCCATGCCAGGCCCATCCAGGTAGCGTTCGGCGTCGTCCCAGTGGCGGGCATTTCCGGTTCGGACCAGGACGACGCTCCCCAGCTCGACGCCGACTCCCTGCCGCTCGCAGCACCTTTCGAGGTCGTCGGCGGTCACGGCGTGTCCGGGTTCCAGGCATTCGACGCCCTCCGCCGCGGCCGCATCGAGTAAGATGCCGGGCGACATTATCGGGGGGATCTCCTCCACGCCGTGTCGAGTGAAACCGCGTGAACTTTGCACCTCGCCGACCGGCACGCCGCCGCAGAGCATGAGCGCGTCGGACTGGTGGGAGAGGGCGTCTATGTGGGTGCCGGTGTGCTCGCTGAAGATGAGGATTCCGGCGGCTCCGGTGCGAGGACCGGCCTCCTCCGGTCGGTACTCATCCTCGTGGTGGCGGTGCAGCAAATACGAGTACCCGGCCTGCTGATGGGCCGGGTGGATAGGCATATCCGCCGTCCGCGGCTGCTCCAGGTCGAAGACTTTTGTTCCTTCGATCATGGCGTCTCCCTTGCGTCTTCCGAGAAGTCCACGTCTCTGATCTCTGGTCCCCAGGCCGCCCCGCCTACGATCAGGAGCGCGCCCAATACCAGGAGCACGAGCACCGTGTACTCGGCGGGCATGAAGGTCTCAAGCCCCGCCTGGTAGAAGGCGTAGAACGAGGGGATGATGACCGCGAGGCTATAGCCGAGGCCGAATCCCGAGGCGCGTACGCCGGTCTGGAAGCGCTCGTTGATGTAGGTGGTGGCGAGGCCCCAAGGGGAGACGACGAGGAGCGTTATTACCGTCGTCAGGAAGATGACCACGAAGAGGTTCTTCGGGGCCGCGCTTATCAGCACGTAGTAGAGCAAGGTGCCAGCGACCGACATGACGAGGCCGATACCTATGAGGAAGGGCCGGCGCCCGATGCGCTGGCTGATCACGCCCGCCAGCACGTAGCCTCCAGCCAGGATCACGTTGGCGATGACGAGCGTGATCGTGACGCTGGTCGAAGAGAGCCCGACCGGGTCCCCGAGCAAGCCGGGAAGAACCGCCGCCACCGTGTTGAGCGTGAGCCAGAAGCCGGTCATCATCACGAAGACCTGCAAAAAGTTCTTCAGGTTATCTCCGCTGAACAGGTCTTTCAGGGGAGATTCACTTCCCCCGCTCTGCTCGAAGACCTCCGACTCGGACACCGAGCGCGAGTAGTAGACGACGAAACCGAAGGCGAGCACCGCGCCGAGCAGGAACGGTATCCTCCATCCCCACTGCACGTAGGGAGAGTTCAGTCCCTCCGAGGGCAGCAGGAAGAGCAGGAACATGGTGATCAGGGATATAGTGGCGTAGGCTAGGGGGAACCCGGTCATGACGAGCGCCCCGTAATAGCCGCGCTTCGCCTGGGGCGAGTACTCCATCGCCAGCGGGCTCGCCGAGGTGTATTCGCCGCCGAGGAAGATGCCGTCGAGGAAACGCAGGACGATGAAGATGATCACCGCCGCTATCCCGATCTGCTGGTATCCCGGCATCAAGGCGAGGAGAAGCGTGATCGCCCCGAACCCGCTGACGGCAACGATGGTCGTGCGTTTCCTGCCTATCGTGTCCGCGAAGCGTCCGAAGATAAGAGCGCCGACCGGCCGACCAACGAGCGTCGCCGCGAAGATCGAAGCCCCGATTATGGTGCTCGCGGTCCCGCCTATCTGGGGCGAGACGAAGTAGATCAAAGCCGGAGCCAGGACCACTATCGGAAGATAGATGTCGAATATGTCAACGAAGAACCCCAGGAACGCGCCCCTTATGGCGTGCTTCGCCCTCGGGTCCAGCGCCTCATCGTCCCGTCTGTTCGCCACGGCGGCCATACGGTTCCCTCCTTCTTTCCCACACCAAAACGCTGCCGGACATGATACGCGGGTATCTTCGGAACTTCACATCATCGGGATCCCAGGTCAATAGGGTTGACCAGATGGCGTTTCGCGGGTTATGTTTCGACAAATACGGAAAAGTTCGGGGCGAACATGGAGAGGCTTGGGGGCGAGAACACGGGAATGACGACCTACCACAAGGGCATCTACGAGGAAGACCCCGAAGAACGTCGGCTCGTC
>JACDFX010000225.1 GCA_013815575.1 Rubrobacter sp. | reverse complement strand
GTCCTGAAACGGGCCGGCTTGGAGAACGTGGAGCACGTCGCGGACGGTGGCGTTCCAATGCTCGCGGGGGAGGGATTTGAACTGGTCGAGGGGAACTAACGCTCCGAGACTAAGTTTAGAGAGATCCTGATGACGTTCCTCGGCCTGTTGCTGGCGGTGTTCATGGGCCTCGCGCTCGGCCTCCTGGGCGGTGGCGGCTCCATACTAGCGGTACCGATCCTCGTCTACGTGCTGGGCTTCAGTACCAAGGAGGCCGTCGCCGCGAGCCTGGTCATAGTCGGGTTGACGAGCATGTTCGGAGCAGCCGAGCACTGGCGAAAAGGTCACGTCAAGCTCCGCGTAGCGCTCGTCTTCGGGTCGTTCGCCGCGGCTGGAGCGTACCTGGGGGCGCAACTGGCCGAATTCTTGAGCGGCCCGGTCCAGCTTTCACTTTTCGCCGTGGTGATGCTGGGCGCGGCCTTCTTCATGTTCCGCGATAACGAATCGGACGAGGAGGGTAAGGATATTCTCTCCCACAGCTCCACGGGGAGTCTGCTTCTCGGGCTCGCCGCGCCAGGGCTGGGGGTCGGGGTCCTGACCGGTCTGGTAGGCGTAGGAGGTGGGTTTCTGATCGTCCCCGCGCTGGTCCTGATAGCCGAGGTCCCGATGGAGGTGGCGGTCGGAACGTCGCTCTTGATCATCGCGATGAACTCCTTCGCGGGGTTCGCGGGGTACCTCGGCAAGGCGGAGATCCCGTGGGGGCTCGTGTCCCTCTTCGCCGCGCTGGCGGTGGCCGGGAGCTTCGCAGGGGCCTACCTCTCGCGGTTCGTCCCGGAAAGCGTTCTCAAGAAGGGGTTCGCCGCCTTCCTGGTCGCGATGGCCCTCTTCATCCTCTACGAGAACGGGGGCGAGATCCTTTGAGCCGCACTAAATCTCCCCCGACCCACATCCTTACCGGAACGGGTAGCCTCCTGAGATAACCTTCCTGTCCCGCCAGGGTCGAATGCTTCGCGGGGTTGGCCGCGGCATGCCGGCCATGCGAGTAACGCACGTCGCTGGTGCGGATCTGGCACCGCGTGAGCCTTTCGTTGGGCTTGGCACAACCGGCATGTCAGTCTACCGATGACCGGGGAGTTGGGCCGAGACTGACTCGAACGCCCGGCGCTCCGCCGTGTCGTCGAGCGGTTGCAGTTCGAAGGATTCGTCTTCGCGGCGCAGGGCGCTGTGGATAAGCTGGTCGGTGAGCCAGGGGTTTTTCGGTAGGAGTGAGCCGTGGAGGTAGGTGCCGTAGGCGTTGAGGCGTCTGGCCCCTTCGGTGCCGTCCTTGCCGTTGTTGCCGTAACCCGAGATCACTCTGCCAAGCGGCTCGCAGTCGCCGAGGTAGGTCCGGCCGCCGTGGTTCTCGAAGCCGACCACCTGACGTACTTCTGCGGTCTCCGGGGCCTCGACGTCGACCAGCACGTTCCCGATCAGGCGCGCCTCGTCCGGCTTTCGGGGCTCGGTGTGGAGGTCGAAGATCCCGACGCCGGGCAGCTTCTCACCCTCCGGCGTCAAGTAGGAGTGCCCCATGAGCTGGTACCCGCCGCAGACGCCGAGCACGACGCCCCCATCCTCCACGACGGCCCGAAGATCGGCGCCCTTGGACCCCGAGAGGTCGTCGGCCAGCAGTGCCTGCTCCCGGTCCTGCCCCCCGCCGAAGAGGAAGAGGTCGCACCCCGTGGGCCGAACCCTCTCACCGAGCCCCACGTCCACGACCTCGACCGGGATCCCACGCCACTCGCACCGCTTCCGGATAGAGATAACGTTCCCCCGGTCCCCGTAAAGGTTCATCATATCGGCGTACAGGTGGTGAATGGTAAGCATGGGCCCCTTTCCGAGAATAGGCATAAGGTTTTAGGTTACAAGTACTAGGTTTTCCTGGCGAAGCCGGTTTCGTGATCTTAGAGTCGCGTGGATCCATTCGTCGGGATCGGGGCTCACCCTGAAGATACGTATCCCCTCGTCCTTACGTGAAGCCTGGTACCTCCCCTCTATCCATCTTCCCAGAACTGATGCGTGTACCCCATGTCGCCCAGGGCCTTGCGGATCTCTAGCATCGCGGTGTAGGTCGGGAGGACGTAGAGGGTCTCGCCTGGTGGCGTGGCTTCCAGGGCAGTTTTGATGGCTTCTTTGCGGTCGGGGATGACGGGGCCCACGGGGAGGTCGGCGTATTTGAGGCGGACGGCCATGTCGTTGGCCCGGAGGCCGCTGACGGTGAAGGGGGAGATCTCCGTTTCGTCCTCGGCGCCCGCGTCGGCGAGCATCTCGAAGTCCACGTCCCAGAGCCAGGAGACGTCGCGGCCGTCGGCGTCGTTGTCGTTTATGGCTATGAGGACGTTTCTGGCGTCGGCGTCGGTGATGAAGGTGCGCAGGATCTCGTTGAACCCAACCGGGTTTTTTATTAGAAGCAGGAAGGCCTCCCTGTCCCCAGCCTTGATCCTCTCCACCCGCCCGAAGGCCCCGCCGAACTCCGAGATGCCCCGCACCACGGCGTCGAGGCCCACACCCGCTTCGCCGGCCACGGCCGCGGCGGCGAGAGCGTTGTAGACGTTGTAGAGGCCCGGCAGGGTTATCTTTGCCTCACTCTCGCCCTTCGGCGTCTTGAGCAGGAAGGTGGAGCCGCGCGCGCCTTCGAGGCTTACCCGGCTCGCCCGGTAGGCGAGGGGCGGGCGGGAGAAGTCGCCTCTGGGGCAGCGATAGACGCCGATGTGGCCCATGTATACGGCCTCGTAGTCAAGCGGGGTGCCGCAGATCGGGCACGCCTTCGAGTCGGCGACGTGTTGGAGGCGGCCGGTGTCGAGGCCGGGCGCGTCCACCCCGTAGAAGACCGGGTTCGAGGTCGCCCCCCCAAGGCTCGCGACGAGGGGGTCGTCGGCGTTCAGGACGACCGCGCCGGCGCGGGGCAGGTCGGCGAAGGCCGAGGCTATGACCTTGCCGGTGTAGGCGAGCTCCCCATAGCGGTCGAGCTGGTCGCGAAAGAGGTTCAGTACGGCCAGGATCTTCAACTCCGCCTCCGCCGCCACGCGCGGCACGTTCGCCTCGTCCACCTCGAAGAGGCCCATCTCGGAGAGGGGTTTACCTGAGAGGCTCGCGTCCCGGACCACGGCGGCGGTCACGCCCGTCACGAGGTTCGCGCCCGTCGAGTTGTTCACGGCGCGGAGTCCGGCGGTTTGGAGGATCTTGCCAACCATGTGCGTCGTAGTCGTCTTCCCGTTGGTGCCCGTGATCGCCGCCGAGCCGAGCGGGAGTCTTTTCGAGAGCTTGGTCAAGATCTTGGGGTCAATCCGGCGGGCGACTACGCCCGGGATCGTGGAGCCCCCGCCCCTCTTCAGCGTGCGGCTCGCAAGCTGAGCCGCCCTGGCGAAGAAGATGGCCGCGGAGAGTCGGGGATCTAACGCCGCGCTCATGGCGAGGATTATAGCCGGTGGCCCCGCGCCTTTGCGGAACCCGTACCCGCCCGTTCTTCCGGGTGGCGGTCGTCAGATGGTGCGGTAGAAATTGCGGATGGAGATCTTCGAGAACCTTTCGGCTAGCTCGCGGCTGGGGAGCGCGGAGCTGGACGCGTACTCGCGGGCGGTTCGGGGCGTCACGGAGATGTTAGAGCCAGCCGTGATCTCGCTCGGCCTCCAGGACGGCCGTGGCGGCGGGAGCGGCGTGGTCCTCGGCACGGACGGAACCACCGCCACCGCCGTCACCAACAGCCACGTCGTACGCGGCCTGGGCAGGGCCGGAGGCCAGCGGGACGACGCCGGCGAGATGCGCGTCACGTTCTCGGACGGGAGGTCCGTCCCCGCCGAGGTGCTTGGCGACGACCCGCCGAGCGACCTCGGGGTGGTCCGCTTCACGCCGGAAGAAGAGCCCACGGTCGCGGCGCTCGGCGAGGCGGAGAACCTCGTCGTCGGGCAGCTCGTCGTCGCCATCGGGAGCCCGCTGGGCTTCCAGAGCACGGTGACGGCCGGGGTGGTGAGCGCCCTGGGGCGTTCGATCCGGGGCCAGGAAGGGCGCCCGATCGAGAACGTCATCCAGACCGACGCCGCCATCAACCCCGGCAACTCCGGCGGCCCGCTCGCGGATACCTCCGGACGGGTGGTCGGTATAAACACGGCCATCATCGGCGGCGCCCAGGGCATAGGCTTCGCCGTGCCCGTCTCGGGTGCTTTCCGTCGCGTAGTCTTCTCCCTCGTCACCGAGGGCCGCGTGAGACGCGCCCGCCTCGGCGTGGTGGTTGCGACCCAGCCGGCGCGTGGCGGCGTCGGGGGAGGGGCGGGCGTCCGCGAAGTCCCCGCCGACGGCCCGGCCCTGCGGGCCGGCGTCCGGCCCGGGGATTTGATCGTCGGCCTCGGCGGCCAGCCCGTCCGCTCCAACAGCGACCTCCTGGCCCTCCTGGACGAGTCCGCCATAAACCGCGACATGGAGCTCAAGGTCCTGAGGCGGGGCAAGGAGCAGACCCTGAAAGTCCGTCCGCGCGAACAGGAGTAGGCCTCGGGATTGGGGCCCTGGTCGATGAAGAAGACCCGTATGCCCGACAACCAGGGTTGGTGGCACGCCAGCAGA
>JACDFX010000224.1 GCA_013815575.1 Rubrobacter sp. | reverse complement strand
CTCGTACTCTGGGCCGAACTCCTCGCGGCTGCGCTCCCTTTGTTGCTCCTGCCGCCTCGCCCGGCTCCGCCTGACGGCGAAGAAGATCGCCAACAACAGGATCACCACAACGACGACCACGATGACCGTCACCAGTAGCGTAGTATTCATACCCTCTCCTTCTTCTAGTCGTTTACCCGGCTTTATTCCCCCAAATGAAACGCGCGTAACATGTTTTGAAGGCGGCGCGGTTTCGCATCCGGCCCGTAGTGGCATAAAATTCTCTATGGCGGCGATGCCGTCCAGCCAGCGAGAGGAGCGACGCATGACCGAGCGCGAACGACGCAAGGGCACGGGGGACACCAAAGACAACGTCACCGACGACCTGGACGAGGCCTCCAAGGGCCGCAAAAAGGACGCCACCCCGGACGCGGTGGAAGCAGAAGAGGCCACCGGGGGCGGCGGGGTCAAAGACAACGTCACCGACGAGCACGACGAGACCCAGCGGCACTAGCGACCGGGTGGGCTTGATCTGGAGGACCGGGGCCTCGTGGTCCCGGTCCCTTTCTATGCCCTAGCGCACCCTCGGCCGGTTCGAGTCCGTGCGGGAACGGCCGAAGATCCGGTCGAGGAAATGGTCAGCGACGTAGGCCCCCGCGGCGCCGCCCAGGACACCCAGGAAGACGTCGAAGATCGAATCGGGCAGGGTGTTGGCGATGGCGACGCCAATGGCGGAGAGCACCACCTCGATCCCCTCCCAACCGCCTGCGCCAAGCAGCCCGATCACCGATCCGGTGACGATGGCGTGGCGGCGCGAGTCGAAGAACTCGTCGTCGCCCCCGCCGCGGTAGATGATCTCCGCCAGGACCGCCACGAGCACGAACGGCGTCAGAAAGTGCGCGATCTCGTCGTAGAGTGGTATCGGCTCGAAGATCTTGAAGACAAAGCCCGCCCCGTTCAGGATGATACAGAACAGGATAAGCAATACGATCCATTTACGCGGCATACTCAGACCCTTCCGGTTCTATCACGGCTTCCATTCCGCCTATACCCCCGGAAGCCCGTACTGGAACACGCCCTCCGGCACCTCGTGGCAGTGGCGGCAGCGGGCCTCGTAGCTCTCCTCCGCTCCCACCAGGATGATCGGGGCCGAGGCGGGGGCCGGGCGGCCGTCTATGAGGCGTTGGGAGCGGGCGGCGTCCCGGCCGCAGCGGGCGCAGATGGCCCTGAGCTTGACGATCTCGTCCGCTTCGGCGAGTAGCTCCGGCATCGGGCCGAAGGGTTGCCCGCGGAAGTCCATGTCGAGGCCGGCCAAGAGCACTTCGTAGCCGCCGTCGGCGAGTTGTCGGCAGGCCTCCACGATGCCCGCGTCGAAGAACTGGGCCTCTTCGATGGCGACGACGTCGGTTGTCGGGTCCACTCTTTCGAGCAGCTCGTCGCTGGAGCCGACGGGGATGGCCTTGTGGGGGATGCCGTTGTGGGACCGGATCTCGTCGTGCTCGGAGCGGGTTTCAAGGTCTTGCTTGAAGACCTGAACCCGGCGACGGGCGTAGAGGGCGCGGCGGGAGAGCCGGATCAACTCCTCCGTCTTGCCGGAGAACATGGAGCCCGAGATCACGGTCAGAGAACCGGACCTGAGCGTCGGGTCCTCCTCCAAAGGTCTGAAAGTCTGCATCATACCCACCTATTTCACTTCTCTGATACGCGATTTCTCGACGCCTCTCTCCCGGATTTTTGTGGGCCTTCTAGCCTCCACTCGAACCGGCGAGATCCAACGTGTTCCGGGCCATTCGGATCGAGGCGGCGTCTACCATCTGCCCGTCCACGCTGACCGCGCCTGAGCCGGCAGCCCCGGCGCTCTCATAAGCCTCGACAACCTTCTCGGCCCACTCGACCTCCCCTTTCGTGGGTGAGAAGATCTCATTGACCACCGGCACCTGCGCGGGGTGGATGCACCACTTCCCGTCGAAGCCGAGCGACCGGGCGACGCGGCACGCCTCCCTCAAGCCCTCTTCGTCGCGGTGATCCGCCACCGGCCCATCCACGGCCAGAAGGCCCGCCGCCCGCGCCGCCACGACGATGCGCTGCATGACGTACCCGAAGCGGTGGCCGGGATAGGCTCTATCCCACTCGTCCCTGGTGCCGAGGCTCGTCTGGGGCATACCGAGGCTCGCCGCGAAATCCCCGGGCCCGAAGTGCAGGGCTTGCAGCCGGTTCGTGGAGCGGGCTATGGCGTCGATGTTCGTCAGGCCTTCGGCGGTCTCTATCTGGGCTTCGAGCTTGATCCTGCCCGGCTCCAACTCCCTTTCGAGCTCTATTCCGTCGAGCAGGACGGCGACGGCGTGAAGGTCTTCGTGACAGTTCACCTTGGGCACTAGGACGGCGTCCAGCGCGTCGCCCGCCCCTTCGACGACCTCGATCACATCCCGGTAAAACCACCGCGTGTCGAGGGCGTTGACCCTGAACAGCGTCGGCCTGCCCCCCCAGTCCAGCTCCTTTACGGCCCGCACGACGTCCTGCCGCGCCTCCACTTTCCTTGCGGGGGCCACGGCATCCTCAAGGTCTAGAAAGACGGCCTCCGCCTCAGAAGCGAGCGCCTTCTCGACCATCTTCCGGTTCGAGGCCGGGACCGCCAACAAAGAACGCGCAGCAATCATCTTTCGGACCTCCCTCTCCTCCGCAACCGCGGGCTATTCTCGCACAACGGCCGTCCTCTTCCACGGTGATGACCCTCCGTGCCCTTGACACGGCCCCCGTCGCGTTCTTTTATCTGGTTCGTTGGATATGCACGATAAACGAGAGAAAAGTGGCGTATGAGCCGCTCCTTGAAGTTAGGCCTGGACTTTTTGTTTGGGCTCGTCGTCCCGATCATCATCCTCTCGCGCTTTAGCGACGAGCTCGGGAACGTCACGGCCTACGTGGTCTCGGCGCTCGTGCCGGTGACGTGGGTGGCGATTGACCTGCTCTTTATCACGAAGCGGTTCAACTTTATAACGAGCTTTCTCGGCCTGAACGCCGTAGTGCGCGGCATCCTGGCCTTCTGGTTCGTGGACGGGGTGGCGTACGCGTTCAAGGACTCGGTGCCGAGTTTATTGTGGGTCGTCGTCTTCGGGGCTTCGCTCGTGTTCGGACGGCCCCTGATCTCGGCTTTCCTCGAACAAACGTTCGATCCCCGCACCCCGGACCAGGAACGCTCCCTAAGAGGCCTCTTCGACGAGCGCCCGGTGCGCCGCGCCCTGTGGCTCGGGACGCTCGCGATGGTCCTCCTCTCGGTCATCACGGGCGTCGCCAACTTCTTCCTGAACCTCCGGATCGTCACCGCGCAGTTCGCCACGCAGGCGTTCAACGCCCAGGTCGCCGAATCTAACGCCATCGCCCGCTTCGCCATCTCCATCCCCGAGACCCTCGTGCTCATGGTCGTCGTCGGCCTCGCGCTCAGGGCGGTCTACGCCAGGCTACCCGGGGACCCGTCGGACAAGGACTTCTGGGATCTGATGAAACTCAGAAAGGCCCAGCAAGAAAAGAACGCGTAACGCGGAGCCATCAGCCCTCAGCCAGAACAATAAGCTGAAAGCTGACGGCTGATAGCTAACAGCTACCTACGCAGCAACGTCTCGACACCCTCGCCCCGGAGCGAGGCGTCGAGGACCTCCATCGGGTGGGCCATCGGAAGGCCGTCGTGGCCCATCTTCTTCAAGGAAGCCTGGATCTGGAGCATGCAACCGGGGTTGGAGGTGACGATGATCTCCGCCCCGGTCTTTAGAATGTTGTTGGCCTTGCGCTCCCCGAGTTTCTCGGCGGGCTCGGGCTCGACCATGTTGTAGATGCCGGCGGAGCCGCAGCAGATCTCGGCCTCCCTTATCTCCTTGACACTCATGCCCGGGATCTGCTTCAAGGTCTGCCTGGGCTGCTTTCTGATCCCCTGCGCGTGCGCCAGGTGGCAGGCGTCGTGGTACGCGGCCGTCATGGCGACCGGGCTCCTCTCCGCCACCGCCCCGACCTCCTGTATGAACTCAGAGACGTCCCGCACGTTCGCGCTGAAAGCCTTGGCCCTCGCCGCGTACTCGGGGTCGTCGCGAAGCAGGTGCCCGTACTCCTTCATCGTCGAACCGCACCCGGCGGCGTTGACGACGACGTTGTCGAGGTTGAGCCCCTCGAAGGTGTCTATGGTCTTTCGGGCAAAGTCAAGTGACTCTTCTTCGCGCCCGGCGTGCGTGCTCAGGGCGCCGCAGCAGCCCTGGCCTTTCGGGGCGACGACCTCGCAGCCCTCGGCGGCGAGCACCCGCACGGTGGCGGCGTTGACCTGGGAGAAGAAGACCTGCTGCACGCAACCGGTGAGCACACCGATGCGACGACGACGCTCGCCGACGGGCTCGGTCAGCTCCGGTATCTTCTGCTCCCGCTGCAACTCGGGCATGAGGGCTTCCATGGCCCGCATCCTGGCCGGTATACGGCTCATGACGCCGGTCTTGCGGAGCTTGTCGCCGATGCCGAAGCGCTGGTAGAGGCGGAGGGGGCCGGCGGCGAGGCGGAGGCGCTTCTTGTAGGGGAAGAGCTGGAAGATCATCTCCCGGAAAGCCTTGTCCTCGGGCGCCC
>JACDFX010000223.1 GCA_013815575.1 Rubrobacter sp. | reverse complement strand
CACCCACGCCAGCGGTTTGACGCGGCCGTGGCAGCGGCTGCTAGGCGTGGCGGGCGGCAGCTTGCTCATCTTGGCCGGGGCCGGAAACCTCGCCATCGCGGATGGCTCGCCACTGCTGTTCGTCGGGGTTGCGGGCTTCGCTGCGTGGCTCGTCTGGCTCGTTGTCACCGGCCTACGGCTCATCCGTGGACAGGGCTGACGTCGCTCTATGGCGCTCGTTGAAGCGAAAGAAAGGAGGTTGCAATGGGAGCTGGAGTAAAGGCAGCCGAGCATGCCCCGTAGCCCGTAGAACTTGAGACGGCGGTCCTCCCGCCTCGTCCGCTCTCGCTGAGAGCGTGCGGGGTGTCGAAGTCCACCACGAGGCGGCGTTCGCGCTGGCGCTGCCGACGCTCGGCACCACCTTCATCGGCGCGGCCCTCGCCGCGCACGCGAGCGGGCTGACTCCGGCTTGGCAGCGCCTGCTGGGCCTGGTGGGCGGGAGCCTGCTGCTCGCCGCGGGGCTCGGCAACCTCGCGATCGCCGACGGCTCGGCGCTGATCTTCGTCGGGCTCCTAGGGTTCGCCGCCTGGCTCGTCTGGCTGCTCGCGACCGGCGTGCGCCTCGTCCGTAGCGACGTCGATTGACCGTCCGCAGACACGAACCGACTCACGACCAGAGGAGGACCGAATGACGACCGGAGTGAAGGCAGCCGCGATCGCAGCGGCACTGGGGGGGTGTTCGCCGGGGGCGCGATCGCCGACGCGGCGCTCGGGCTCGAGGGAGCGATTGTGGGCATCCTCTCGGCCGTCGCGGCCGGACTCGCCGCACTCTTCGAGGGAGCCGGAGCGCGGCGGCGCGAAAGTTGCGCGCGTTCTTCGCGGCTAAATGCAGAGTACCAGCGGCGAGCGCGCAGAACCTTACGCCGACGCATGATGAGTCAGCAACGAGGAGGGGTCCATAGTTTTATCCAAGTTCAATTCAATGAGCCTTATCAATACCGTTCAAAGGAAGGAGATAAATGATGAATGATCTACAGATGATGCAGGAGAAAAGCGTTCTGCGATGGGGTGGTCTGGCCGGCATCCTGGGCGGCATCCTCTTCATTGTCGTCTTCGCTATAGTGGGCTTTGGACCCGTGGGGATGGAACCTGTGGAACCCGCAGAGGAAGTTATGAGGTTTCCCGAGATCAGGACGGCGCGCATAGTAGAGAATGGCCTGTATCTGGCCGTCCTCGTCTTGTGGGTTATCCACTTTCTCGCCTTGTATCGTGCTCTCCGGGGGACGAGCCTCGCGCCCGCGCTCTTCGGGAGCGCTCTGGGCATTCTGGGTCTCGTCATGCTCGTGGCAGGCGCTCTCCCGCACGTCGCTACGGATCCGATCTCCGACCTCTATCATGCTCCTGGGGCGACCGCCGGGGATCAGGCTACGCTCGACTTCTTGTGGCAGGCGACCATGGGCATACTCGAAATGTTGCTCGTCACGGGACTCGTTATTCTGCCGACAGGTCTCATTGCCCTCGGCGTGGCAATGTTCGGAGCCCCGGACTTCGGCAAGGGCTTTGGCGGGGTGAGCGTGGCGCTCGGGTTGGTCGGGGGTGTAGCGGCATGTGTCGTTCTGGTGGATCCCGCCTCTCCAATCTTCCCGGTCGGCGTCTTCGCGCTCATCGTCTTCCATCTCGTCCTGGGATGGAAGGTCTACAGCCTGTCGAAGGGTAAGTACGTAGGGAGTCTTGAAGATAGAGGAAAGGGCTAATAGTTCCACAGCGCGCAGAGAAGGAGGGCTGGGGATCATCTCCTCGGCCCTCCTTCTTGGCCTTATTCACCCAAGTGCGTGGAAGGACCATTCTCCGAAGTCCGCTTGCAGCGTCCTGCATAACCGGGACCGGCGGGGCCCCATGCTGTACAGGACCGCCGTATTATCGGGACTAGCACCGGCCCGCTCGTAACCGATTGCTACGCCGATGGATTGATATGCAGCAGACCGGATACGGGCGCGGCCACCCCCGCCGAGGGGTAAGATGCACCGACGCGGGAAAGCGACCAGGGAGGGCGACGATGGCGAGACCCGATGACTGGATAGATCGGACCGTGATTATCGGAACCGACATGTACGGGGGCGACACGGTGGGCACGCTTGAGGAAGTGAGCGACAGAGGCGTGGTCGTCCGGCACGGTATAGTCGAGGTCGAGTCTGAGGTGGTCGAGTTCGAGGCCGATCCCGAGGGCGAGGTGGTCGAGATCGAGTCCGAGATCGAGTCCGAGCCCATGCTACAGTCCGTCTTCTACCCCTGGGCCAAGGTCAACTGGATGTACCGCCCGGAGGAGTAGCGGGTAGGTCCCCATGCAAGGGGGCGAGCGCACGGTGCTCGTGGCGGCGCTCGAGGTCCCAGTAGACCTCACCCTTCAAAGAGGCGAGCTCGGAGACGACGAGCGTCAGGTCCCGGACCACGATGCGGGCCGTCTCGCGCGGAGCGGCCAAGCTTCTAGCCTCCGCCGAAGATGCGCCGCCCCCAGGACCGCCTTGCGCCCTCATGGGCGCTCACCGCACTCATGAGGGGGCCGGAAGCGCCCACCCCCACCGCCATGCCGACGACCCCTAAGACGAACGGGTTGAACACCCCGAGCGCGGTGCCGACCAGCAGGCCGATCCCCCCGCCTACCAACACGCCCGCGGCGACGACCGCTATGCTCCTGCTCACCGCCCGAAGCCCGCCCCCCTCTTCGGCCCGTTGCTCCCTGCCCTCCTTGGCCTGCTCTCGCATGTTCTCAGGTGAGGCCGGCCGGCCGGGGACCTCCTCGCGGTCGTGATCGGGGTTCTCTCCCATCCGTCCTCCTTTCATCCTCCGAACACCCTCCTCCACCACGAACGCTGAGAGCCGTTCTGAGCCCCGCTACCGTCAGCCGGGGGCGCGGTACCAGGCGTAACGTTCGCGGCGTCTTCAGTGGCCGTCTCGTTTGGCTGGTAAGGCGCTGACGCTTCAGCCGGGGCATCCAAAGCCGGGACGCGCTGCACCAGCCCAGCGATGATGCGCCGAGCCTCCCTGTGGGCATCCCTCTCTGCTTCGAGCTGCTCTCGGAGCACGGCGATTGTCTCGTCCTTCGCAGATATGAGCGCGGTAGGCTCACCGTCTGGTCGAGGTCTAGTCTTCGACGAGTCGTCGTTCAGGTAGACGTACACCCTTCCGTCAGGGTCCTTCTCGGAGAGGAGGCTTCCCCTCCTGACGCGCATCCTAACGGCGTCCACGGAGGTGCCAAGGACCTCGGCCGCCTCCTGAACGGTGAGCCTCCGACTCGTCTGCTGACTGGTCACCCGTGCACCCCCGACTGGTCGCCCGTTCAAAGGGCATGCTACACGCGGGCGCGGGGTGTCGTACCGGACCCCAAGGTGTGGTGGGGTGCTCCGGAGAGGCCGCCACATGGCGCGGCGGAACAGGGTCTAGTCGGAGAGCGAAACCCGCAGCGAGTTCAGGGCGTCCTCGTAGGACAGCGCATTCCTCCACCCGATGGACCCCTTCGGGGCCTCCCTCCACCGACGCAAGAGACCTTTCGGGTCGGTGGAGGTACGCAGCTCCTCGACCACGATCCAAAGCTGGTAGAAGTTCAGCCTCATGCGCTCCAGGGCGCGGTCGACCTCCTCATCGGTGCTGCCGAGGATCACCAGCGCGAGTTCCTCGACGTTCTCGATGCGTCCTCCCTTCGCTACACTCTGAGTACACCCCCGGTACACCCCGGCGGGGAGCGGGGAACCACACCCCGCCCGGGTTGGTCGTCGAGACCCGGTAGATCCCGTTGTGGGCGGGGTCGGCCTGCCCGGCGGCGAGCACGTTGTCGTTGGCGACGGTCGGCACCCCGTCTATGACGGGCAGGCCGACGAGCTCGATGTGCTCCAGCGCGATCACCTTCGGGGCGAAGTCCGCCGTCGGCTACCGCCCCCTGTACAGGTCGCGGGCTATCGCCTCGGCCTCCCGGTAGGGCGAGGCGCCCGACTCCTGATCCAGGGCGGATAGCTCCTCCGCTTCGGCGGCCTCCCTGGCGCGCAACTCCTCCACCAGCCTTGCCAGGCCCGGCGCCTCTCTTTTCGGAAGGCCGCCCGGACCGTCATCCGCCGGGCGGCCTTTACTTTCTCTCCCGGGGGGATGCCCGCGGATCTTCGCTGGGGGCGGCCAGGATCGCCCGGAGACGTCCCGGGGCGCTTCGGGTGGGAGTCCAGGTGGGGGGATCGGTGGCGGGGCTTAGAACAGCGCCTGCTGCGGCGCGTCCGGGCGGTGGGGAAGGTCGCCGGGCCCGAGCTCCCGGATCTCCACGCCGCGCCCCAAGAGGAAGGCCGATAGGTGCTGCCGGTGGCACCATTGGCCCGGCTTCGTCAGGTCCTCGTAGCAGAGCAGGACGAGCGGCAACCCCCCGGCCTCCTCGGCGATCCGCCCCAGGCGGCCTACGATGGCGTCGAGGCCGATCGCCTCCAGCTGCGCCGCGTAGCTCGCCTCGTACTCCCTCGGGTCCTCCAGCGCGAACGTCGCCGCGCTCGGGGCCAGCCAGCGGGCCAGCTTGTAGCGGTACGCCAGCGGGAACCTCGGCACGCCCCGGCTGATGCCGACCGGCAGGCAGTCG
>JACDFX010000222.1 GCA_013815575.1 Rubrobacter sp. | reverse complement strand
CGAGGGCCCGCACCGACGCGAACCCGCCCTCGCCCCGAACGCCGGGGGCACCCCTTGGCGCGAGGATCGGCTCCCCGAAGTCCCGCACCCCTCTGAGGAGAGCATAAAAATCCTTTTATGCTCCCGTCAAGGGTCGAGCAATGCTCAACGGAAAACGCAGATGAGTAGCCGTGACGGCGGCTGCCACCCGTTTTCGGAAGCGAGCCACGAATGCTCGGGCTATCGGACGCTCATTACGTTACGTCACGGGCATTGAGCTCGAACGCGCCGCCGTCGATTCCCATCGCCACGATCCGGCTCGGGATGATGCGGATCCACGCCGCATCGAACGGCATGCTCGCGCCGATGCGCACGCCGACCTCTTCGCCGCCGTCGGTGTGGGTTTCGGCCCGCCCGCGGATCTCTACGAAGCGAGGCGTCCATGGGTCGACGGAGGCGAGATCGTCGACGACGAACGCCACGTCGGGGCGGCGCCGAGCGTCGCGGAACTTCTTGCTCGCGACCATGTTGCTGCCGGCGTGCCCGCCGATCACGATGGTCTGGGTCTCGGGGTCGTAAAAGACCCCCACGGGCGTGACGTGCGGCCTGCCATCGAGGCCGATCGTCGCGAGGCGTCCGAGCGGCTGGCTGTTCAGGTACCCTACTTCGGCGTCGGTGAATGTGCCCATCGTCCCTCCATTGCTGTTGCGGTTGTCCGTCTTCTTTTCGGCCGGGTGCCGGGGTCGGCCGTCCGTGCGGGCTTGCCCAACCCCGTATCCGGGGTATTCGGGTCGAAGCCGCGAAGTGTTGACGTCAGGGGAAGCGGTACGAGCCGGCCTCGTGAAGCTCTGTCGCGACCCGCTCGTCGCACCGCTCTTCGAGGTTCGCCCGGTAGCGACGGAACGCCTCCAGCCGCGGTAGCGGCCCTGGCAGGTCCGCGCCCGACGCGAATTCCACGAAGCTGACCCCATCTTCCAACCGGAAGGTCGCGTAGCGCAGGCCGTCCGGTTGCGTGGACTCCAACTCCTGGTAGACGGCGTGGAGCAACTCCAGGTGCCGTTCCACTTGATCGGGCTTGACCTTGTAGCGGATCATTATCCGGTCCACGATCAGCCCCCTCCGGTCGCCAGGACCCGGCCCGGCCCGTCGACGGCGCGAGCCGCACGGAGGACCTCCTCGATACGATCCGAGCCACCGAGCAACTCGCCGTTCTCGAGGACGAAGGTCGGCACGGAGGCGATCCCGTCCCGTCTCGCCGCTGCGACCCGTTCGCGTACCTCGGCGACCCCCTCGTCCGAAGCGAGGAAGCTCTTCACCCGGCCGCCGTCCAAGCCGACTCGCCCGGCGAGGCCGACGAGCTCCGCGTGGTCGGCCACGTTCGCGCCGTCGCGGAAGTGCGCCTCGTAGAGGACCCTCGCCAGGGCCGCCTGCACTTTGGCACCGTGGTGGCACAAAGCGAACCACAGCAGCCTGTGCGCGGCGAAGGTGTTGGCCGCCACCGCGCGGTCGAACCGAAACTCCACGCCTTCGCCCGCCCCCAGCCGGGTCATCTCCGCAGCCATCAGGTCGGCCCGGTCCCGCCCGAACATCTCGGCCATCGCCTCCATCAGCGGCCGAGGGTGTTCGGGAGCGTCGGGGTCGAGCTGGTACGGCAGGTGGACGAGCTCGACCTCACGACCGCCGTCCACCCCGCCCACCGCCCGTCCGAATCGGTGCGCCCCGAGGCGGCTCCACGGGCACGCGATGTCCGCGTAGACTTTGACCTTCATGATCTTCCTCCTCTTCCGCCGTGTTCGGTCGCCTTGTCGCTCGACAATATATTAGCAAGATTATTCTAGTTAAACTATTAGAAGTCAAGAAGTACGTGTTAGCAGTGGTCTGCCGTTACCGATGGTGGCTCTGAAAAATGAGTCTGAGGCGGGCCGGTCTCGCGCACCTGTCGAGCCGGGAAGGTGAAACGGGTCCCGCTACGGGTTGGCGTGCTCGTCTGCGTCCCAGAGCCCGTCGAGTTTGCCTTTCTCCAGGCGCTCGGCGAGGTCGCCAGCCCATGCGGCTTCGCCCTCGAGCAGCGCCGCGGTCAGGCGGAAGCTCTCGGCGACGTGAGGGGGGATTCCTCCGAGGGAGGTCTCGTCGGCGCTACCGGCGATGATGCGGGCCTCCGAGCGACGTTGTGCGGCCTGTGCCAGTAGTTTGTCTGCCCGGTGTCTCATGGCCTTCGCGAGTTCGTCGCGAGGGAAGAGCGGCAAGAAGGCCAGCCCGGCGAGGAGCGGGTGGTTGGGCAGGCCGCTTTGCCACAGGTTCTCCCGCAGCAGCCGCCGGAGATCCTCCTCACCCTCGTCGGTCAGCCGGTACGTCGTCCGCTCGGGTCGCGCCCCCTGACGGTCGGTGCCGACGACCTCGAGCATGCCCTCACGCACGAGCGTCTTGAGCGCGTTGTAGACGGACCCCGGGGTCACGTTCGCCCACTCTTCGGCCCCCCAGGAGAGCAACTCCCGGCGCAGGTCGTAGCCGTGGACGGGTCCGGTCTCGCGGACGGCGCCGAGGACGAGCAGCCTCGTAGACGTCTGGGCCATCAGCGATCGTCATCTGAATGGAACATCATCTCGTCAGTTTACGGGGTCGACGCGGCATATGCGTGGTGGCATCGCGGGCGCGTATGCTCGATACTGCCCCCACCGCCCCTTCCCAACTTCCGAGAACCGTTGCTCTAGGACATTCAGGATCCTGCATGAGAATCGAGCGTCCGGAGCAGAGGAGTCCGTCCCGCGCGTTCCCGGAAGCTCACCGAGGGGCCCCGGACGTGGCTTGCGGGTATGTATAGCAACATTTGTCGCTTGACCTTGATAGCGCTCGTAACTCGGACTGAATAAACTCCCACGTGGGCGCATATTCTCTGGCGGGGTGGAGGCGGAGAATTTCTCCGTTCGTTCCCAAGGTTGCTATGCTCAATCCTTAGCGTACGTTCTCGCTCCGTTGCTACTCGCGGTCCAAATGGGTGAACCCAGCAAGCTGTCGCCGGCGGATCCCAGGATGGCGTAGCGAGTCCGTGACGGCCCTCTCCCAGGCGCGGCCGTTTGGTAGAGCTCCCGGAGGAGGGCCGTGGGTGGCGAGAAGCCAGGCGTCGAAGGTCAGTGAGGTTAGAACGTCCACCCGTCGTTCGCCTCGGCGGGTCGCCACGGGTCGCCACGCTACCATCCCATCCGTCTGCATGCGCCCGTTACCCGCCGAGGAGCAAGTCGTCAACGTCGCCGAGGACGAGCGCCCCTTCCTCGGGTTCTACCGGGTGGCCTACGCCGGAGAGGAAATTGCTGGCGAACTCACCGTCGATCGCGGAAACCCCAGCTTCGACGGCCGCGGACAACATCCCGTGGGCCAAGGTTAGCAGGATGCCCACCCGGCCCTCCGATGCAAGCCGCAACATCGTCACTGCCTCGGGCTCGAAGGGCAGCAGCTCATCCTCCACTGGTTCGAGGCAATTCAATGCCAAATAGGCCTTGAGGAGCTCGGCAACCTTATCGTCGTCCTCCAACCCTGTTAGCACCACGATGGAGGCGGCGTTCGTGGGGGACACCTCGTAAGGGGGAAGGCGGTGCGTCTCCCAGTACTCCTCCAGGACCCGGCCGGCGACCGCTGTGGCGCAGGGTGCTGGGGCGGTAGCAGTGCTATACAGGAACTTCGCGACGCAAGAGGATCTCGACGCCCAGTACAACCTGCTAAGGCTGTTTCCAGACGCGGCCTCTCTCTACGAAGCGTTCTGCGCGCGGGAGAGTGAGGGGGTCCGCCAGGATCTCGACCACCACCTGAACGAGCCCTTCGGCCCCACCCTCGCCGAACACGTGGACCTCTATCCGGCGGGAAGAGACGCGCCGGTCCTCATCTACGTCCATGGCGGCTTCTGGGCGCTGCGCACGAGCAAGGAGTTCGGCTTCGTCGCGCGCGGCCCCGTATCCAGGGGCGTGGCGACCGTGGTGACGAACTACGCGCTGTGCCCGGCGGTCACGATAGACGAGATCGTGCGCCAGACCCGCGCCGCGGTCGCGTGGACGTACGAGAACGCGCGCAGCTTCGGCGGAGATCCCGAACGCATCCACGTCGCGGGCCATTCCGCGGGCGGGCATCTCGTGGCGATGCTACTCGCGACGGACTGGGAGGGGGACTACGGGTTGCCGGCCGGCATCGTCAAGGGCGCGACCGCCGTAAGCGGCCTCTTCGACCTGGCCCCTTTCCCTTACACCTTCCTTCAGCCGAAGGTGCAGCTTACGTGGGATCAAGTCAGGAGGAACAGCCCCATCCTCCACGTTCCGGAACAGGCCTCTCCCCTCATCGTCGCCTACGGGGAGAACGAGACGGACGAGTTCAAGCGCCAGTCCGAAGATTTCCTGGGGACGTGGAAGGAGAAGGGCCACTCCGGGGAACGCCTCATCCTCTCCGGCAAAAACCACTACGACATCGTGGACGGCTTCATCGACGCCGGAAGCCCGCTGCTCTCGGGGATATTGGGGCAGATGGGCTTAGAATAGGAGGGTAGGAACACACTACTCTCCGGGGGCGCTTTGGCGATGGAGATGACGGGCGGCAAGATCGTAAACGAGCGCGGCACGGTCGTGACC
>JACDFX010000016.1 GCA_013815575.1 Rubrobacter sp. | reverse complement strand
GAGGAGAGCGTGGCAGAGACGGGGTTGAGCAGGCTGGGTGGCAAGTCCGCGATCGTGACGGGGGCCGCCAAGGGTATCGGACGGGCGACCGCCGAGCTCTTCGCCCGCGAAGGGGCGAGGCTCGTCGTAAACGATGTGGACGAGGCAGGGCTGAAGGATCTGGAAGACCGGCTGGGCGGGGAGGGGGCCGAGGTCGTCTCCGTAGTGGGTGACGTCTCGGCGGTGGACGACGCGAAGCGGATCATCGGGGCAGCGGTCGAGTCGTTCGGGCGGGTTGACGTGCTCGTGGCGAACGCCGGGGTTATTCCCTTGAACAATATCGTTGACGCCACGCCGGAGGACTGGGACCACGTCATGGCCGTGGACGGGCGGGGGATGTTCTTGACCTGCAAGTTCACCGTCGAGGCGATGCTGGAGCAGGAGAACCCGGGTGGTTCCATCGTCTGTCTCTCCTCCATAAGCGGGGTGGCGGGGCAGGCGCAGCAGTCCACCTACGGGCCTGCGAAGTTCGTGGCGACCGGCATTACCAAGCACCTCGCCGTCGAGTGGGCTGCCCGCGGCATCCGCGTGAACGCCGTGGCGCCTGGCACCATAACGACCGAGGCCGTCGCGGACCTGCCGGAGGAGTACAAGGCGCCCATGAAGGAGGCGCACCCCATCGGGAGGCTCGGGGAGCCGTCGGAGGTGGCGAACGCCATCCTCTTTCTGGCCTCCGACGAGGCGTCGTTCGTGACCGGTGCGATCCTGCCGGTGGATGGCGGCTACCTTGCCCAGTGAGGCGCGGCGCCCCCGGCGGGAGAAGGAACCTTGAAGAGGGAGGCGGTCGGTCGTCCAAAGGGCGGGACCCGAGGGGTTCCGGGAGAGAAACGAGGAGGAGTTACGGTGAGAGGTTCTTTGGTTCGGGTGGTTTTGGTGTCGGCACTGGCGCTGGTCGTCACCGCCTGCGCGGGAGGCGGAAGCGGCGGAGGTGGAGGAGACCAGCTTACGGTCGGCTACGCCGGCCCGACGCTGAACAACGCGTTCTTCGTCGGCCTCCAGAAGGGCGTCAAGGACGGCGCGAAGGAGCACGGCTTCGAGCTCAAGGAGACGAACGCCAACGGTGATGCGGGCGCCCAGTTCAACCAGACCCAGGACCTCATCACCCAGGACGTTGACGCGCTCGTCCTCGTCCCGATCGACGCCAACGGCATCGTCCCGGCGGTCCAGGCCGCCAACAACGCGGATATCCCCGTCTTCACCCTCGACCGTGGCTCCGAGGGCGGCGAGCTCGCCAGCGCCGTGGAGACAGACAACATCCAGGCCGGCAAGAAGGGCGCCAACTACATCGTTGACCTGCTCGAAAAAAGGTACGGCGAGCCGAGGGGCAACGTGGTGGACCTTCAGGGCCTCGTCGGCACGACCGCCGCGGCCGACCGGGAGACCGGCTTCCAGCAGGTGATGAAGCAGCACCCGGACATCGAGATCGTGGCGAATCAGCCGGCGGACTTCGACCAGGAGAAGGCCCTGAACGTCACGACCAACATCCTGCAGGCCAACCCGAAGGTGGACGCCATCTTCGGCGCCAACGACGACAACACGGTAGGCGCGATCCGGGGCATAGACTCGGCCGGCCGCTACGAGCCGCCGAGCAGCGACGAGCATATCTACGTCGTCGGCATCGACGGCACGGCCCAGGCGCTGGACGCCATCCGCAACGACAAGCAGACCGCCACCGTGAGCCAGAACCCCGTCGAGATGGCCCGCACCGCCATGGACTTCATAGACCAGCAGGCCAACCAGGACAAGACGCCCCCGAAGGAGTTCTTCTACCCGACGATCGTCATCGACAAGGAGAACATAGACAGCCAGGAAGTGAAGGACTACGGTATCTGGAGCAACCAGGTCAAGTAGGAAGCAATGCCTCGTCCGCCGGGCCCCGGGGCCCGGCGGGCCGGCCGAAGGAGACGTGTGACGGAGACCGCGCTTGTGATGGAGGGGATAGACAAGAGGTTCCCGGGCGTGCACGCGCTCAAGGGGGTGGACCTGCGCGTGGGGCGCGGGCAGGTCATGGGTATTGTGGGCGAGAACGGGGCCGGCAAGTCCACCCTCATAAAGGTGCTGGCGGGGGCCTACCGCTCTGACGACGGGCGCATCGTGGTGGACGGGGAGCCGCTGGAGGCCGGCAGCCCGGCCGACTCTTTAGCGGCCGGCATCGCCGTGATCTACCAGGAGTTGAGCCTCGTCCCGGAGATGAGCGTGGCCGAGAACCTCTTTCTCGGGGATATGCCCTCGCGCGGCCCGCTGCTCGACCGCCGCGAGGCGCGGACGCGGGCGCGGCGTCTGCTCGCCCGGGTAGGGCTCGACAACCTGAGCACGGGGGCGCCGGTCCGGTCGCTCAGGCTCGGGGTTCGCCAGCTCCTCGAGGTGGCGAAAGCACTCCACCGCGATGCCCGCATCCTGGTAATGGACGAGCCCACGAGCGCCCTCCAGAGCTCCGAGATACAGGTGCTCTTCGACGTGGTGCGCGACCTCCGCCAGGAAGGCATCTCCGTCATCTATATAAGCCACCATCTAGAAGAGGTATTCGAGATCTGCGACGCGGCGACCGTCATGCGCGACGGCGCGGTCGTCGGCTCCAGGCCGATAAACGAATGGACCACCGAATCTCTCGTGCAGGCGATGGTCAACAAGCGCCTGGACTCCCTCTTCCCGAGCCGCGAGCGGGAGCTCGGGGAGGTTGCGCTTGAGGTAAAGAACCTAAGCCTGGAGCCGCGGGTGCGGGACGTCTCCTTCAGCGTGAGGCGGGGCGAGATACTGGGCCTCGCCGGCGTCGTCGGCGCGGGCCGCACCGAGACGCTAAAGACGATAGCCGGCGTCACGCCCGCAACCGGCGGTGAAATCCTGGTCAAAGGACAGGGGCGGAAAATACGCACCGTGTCGGAAGGCCTCGACTCGGGCATCGTGTACGTGCCGGAGGACAGAGGGACCGAGGGGATCATACATTCGGCGTCCATCAACGAGAACATGATCCTGAGCGTCCTCGACCGTATTAGCCGCGCCGGCTTCGTGGACGGGGGACGCTACCGCTCCTTCGGGCAAAGACTGCGAGAGCGGTTCGGGGTTAGGGCCTCGTCCCTGAAGCAGGAGGCCGGGCTGCTCTCCGGCGGCAACCAGCAGAAAGTCGTGCTGGCGCGGGCGATGGCTACCGAGCCCTCCGTGGTGCTCCTCGACGAGCCGACGCGGGGGATAGACGTGGGGGCGAAGAGCGAGATCTACGAGCACGTGCTGGAGATCGCGGCCGGGGGCGGGGCCGTTGTGATGGTGAGCTCCGAGTTTCCGGAGCTTCTCGGGATGGCCGACCGCATCGTGGTCCTGCGTGGGGGCAGGGTGGTGGGTGAGATCTCCAGCGCGGAGGCGGACCAGGAGAAGATCCTGGAGTACGCGACCTCCGGAACGGAAGAGAATGGCGCGGAGACGGACGGGGAGGAAGGATAGTACGTGGCCGAAAAACGCGCTGCCGGGGCGGAGCCCGGTAAGGAGCAGGCCCAGCAGGGAGGCTCCGGACGGCGGGGGATAGGGGGCATCCTTGCCCGTTCTCTGACCGGCACGGGGCCGATACTGGCGGCCTGGATCCTCCTGTGCGTCGTCCTCGCCCTCGTGGCCCCGAACTTCCTCGAGTTCGACAACTTTACCCAGATAGTCGTGCAGTCGGCGGTTATCGGTATCGCCGCCGTGGGCATGACGTTCGTCATCATTACCGCCGGCATAGACCTCTCGGTAGGCTCGATCGTCGCCCTGACGGGGATGTTGGCTGCGATCTCCATGCAGGGCGGGGTTCCCGGTTTCGTGGGTATCCTGGTGGCGCTGGGCGCCGGGCTCCTGATCGGGGCCTTTAACGGCTTCTCCACCACGTATTTCGGCATCACGCCGTTTATCGTCACCCTCGCCGTCCTCTCGATGGGCCGCGGCCTGACCCTCGCCGTGAGCAGCGGACAGACGGTCTTCGGCTTCCCCGCGAGCTTCACGTTCGTCGGGCAGGCGGAGATCCTGGGCGTGAGCCTGCTCGTGTGGCTGACGCTCGCCGTCTTCGCCATCGGCTACTTCGTCCTCTCCCGCACGGTCTTCGGCCACCAGGTCTACGCCATTGGCGGCAACCGGGAGGCCGCGCGCCTGGCCGGCATCCCCGTGCGGCGGGTCTCGTTTCTGGTGTACGCGATCTCCGGCCTCTGCGCCGGCCTCTCGGCGGTGGTCCTGACGAGCCGCCTGAACTCCGCGCTGCCCTCGGCGGCCGAAGGGCTGGAGCTGCAGGTCATCGCGGCGGTGGTCATCGGCGGGACCTCACTCTTCGGGGGGCGGGGCAGCATGGGCGGTACGCTCGTGGGCGTCCTCCTGATCGGCACGCTCAACAACGGCCTCACCCTGCTAAACGTCCCACCGTTCTGGGTCCAGTTCGTCCAGGGCGTCGTGATCTTTCTGGCCGTCCTCGTGGACGCCCTGAATCGCCGCCGCGAGAGCAGGGCCGGTTGATAGGGACGAACCCGTGACGCCCCGCGAGGTCAGGGTCGTGCCGCACGACCCCGCCTGGACGGAAGCTTTCGAGACGGAGGCCACCGCGCTGCGCTTCACCCTCGGCGACGAAGCCCTTGCCGTTCACCACATCGGCAGCACCGCCGTGCCGGGCCTGAGCGCCAAGCCGACGGTAGACGTCCTGGTAGAAGTCCGAAAGATCCGGAAAGTGGACGATTTCAACGGGGTGCTGGTCGGGAGAGATTACGAGGCTTGGGGGGAATACGGTATCCCCGGGCGACGCTTCTTCACGAGGAATCGCGGGTCCGTGCGAACCTGCAACGTTCACGTCTTTGAGGCCGGCACCCCGGAAGTGGAGCGTCACTTGGCTTTCAAGGACTACCTGATCCAGCACCCAGAGACCGCCCGCGCCTACGGAACGTTGAAGAAGGACCTGGCCGAAAGGTTTCCCACGGACATACAAGCCTACATGGGCGGCAAGGATGCCTTCATAAAAAGGACGGAAAGGGAGGCCCTTTTCTGGAGCCGCATCCGGGATGAGGCGGGCTGAGTTGCTTACCGCCGTGATAGCCGACGACCTGACGGGGGCGGCCGACACCGGCGTCCAGTTTGCCCGCGCCGGCTATCGCACCGCCGTCGTCTTTCGCGGAGAGCCGGTGCCCCCGGAGGACCTCGACGCCGTCGTCTTCGACACGAATTCCCGCACGCTACGCCCCAGCCTCGCCGCCCGGTACGTGGCGGAGGCGGGGCGAAACTCCCGCGCCGCCCGCTTTGTCTACAAGAAGTTCGACTCAACCCTGCGCGGCTCGGTCGCCGCGGAGCTCACCTCAGCCTTCGAGTCCACCCGCCGCCGGCGCGCCATCGTCGCCCCGGCCTTCCCGGCCGCCGCACGGACCACGGTCGGCGGTACACAGCTCGTCCACGGCGTCCCGGTTCATGAGACGGAGATGAGGAACGACCCGCGCACCCCCGTCAGGGAGGGGCACGTACCGACGCTGCTCGGCAGGTGGTCGTCCTCCGTAGGCACTCTGGGCGTCGAGGACCTCGGGGACCCCGAAAACGTGCGCCGCGCCCTGGATAGGGACGAGTGGACCGTGGTTGACGCGGAGAGCGACGCGGATCTGGAGGCCCTGGTTCGGGCCGTCCCGGACCCTGGCGCGGTCCTCTGGGCCGGCTCGGCGGGGCTGGCGCTGGCGCTCGGCGCCGTCTACCCGGGGCCGCATCCCGCGGAGACCAGGCCATCCTTCGCGAAGGCGCGTTCCGTGCTGGTCGTTATCGGTTCCCTAAACGCCGCGTCGCGGGGGCAGCTCGACAAGATGGTCGAGCGGTACGGTGAGGTGGCCGTGCCGGTCGGGCCGGGCACTGTCGGGGAGGTGGTGGGCACGGCCCGGGGCATTCTCTCCGGCGGGTCGTGCGCCGTCGTGCATTCCTCGGGCAGGGCTTCGTCCTCCGCCCGGGGGCAGGTCATGAGGTCGCTCGCGGGGGCGGCCGCCGCGCTCGCCGGGGAGGGGTCATTCGACGGGCTGGTGTTGACCGGGGGGTCCACCGCGGTCGCGGTCTCGCGGGCGCTCGGGGCTTCGGGCATCCGGCTCTCGGGGGAGTTGGAGGCCGGCGTGCCGGTCGGGGCCCTGATCGGCCCTAGCCCCTACACCGTCGTGACGAAGGCCGGTGGCTTCGGGAGGCCGGACACGATCGTCGGGGCCGTGGAATCGCTCTTGAAGGGAGACGAAAAGACGTGACGCCGCCGCTCGTAGCCGTAACCATGGGGGATCCGGCCGGGGTCGGGCCGGAGATAATCTCAAAGACCTTCGCCGACCCCGACTTCCACCACAGGAACCGCGCCCTCGTGGTCGGCGACGCCGGAATGCTGAGGCGGGCCGCGCAACTGCTGGACTCCCCGCTGAAGGTCAACGAGATCCCCGAGCCCGAAAGCGCCGTATTCGAGACCGGAACCGTTGACGTGCTGCAAGTCGGCGGGCTTCCGGAGGACCTGCCATTCGGAGAGCTGGACGCCAGGGCGGGTGATGCGGCGTTCCGGTACGTCGAGCGGGCGGCCAGACTTGCGAGCGCGGGCCGTGTGGCGGCGATAGCCACGGCCCCATTGAACAAGGAGGCGATGCACCTCGCGGGCCACAGGTATCCGGGGCACACCGAAATACTGGCCGACCTCACAGACACCGACGACTACGCCATGATGCTCGTCACCGACGAGCTAAAAGTGATCCACGTCTCGACCCACGTCTCCCTCAAAGAGGCCATAGAGCGCGCCCAGCCGGAGCGCGAGCTCGCCGTTATCCGTCTGGCCCACCAGTCCCTGAGGAAGCTCGGCGTCGAGAGTCCCCGCGTGGCCGTGGCCGGGCTCAACCCGCACGCCGGGGAGAACGGCCTCTTCGGCAAGGAGGACCTGGAGAGGATCAGGCCCGCCGTCAAGGCGGCCCTGGAGGAAGGTGTCGACGCCAGCGGCCCGTGGGCGCCTGATACGGTAATGATGCGCGCCAGGCAGGGATACTTCGATGTGGTCGTCGTCCAGTATCACGACCAGGGCCACATCCCCATAAAGCTCATGGGCTTTGACACGGGCGTCAACGTCACCGTCGGCCTGCCGTTCTTCCGCACCAGCGTGGACCACGGCACCGCCTTCGACATCGCCGGTACCGGCAAGGCCGACCACGCGAGCCTCAAGGCAGCCCTGGACCTCGCCCGCACCCTGGCCGGCGCCGAAGAGAGGAGTTAGCTTGGACTTCCCAAAGGTCGTAAAAGTACGCCAGACCTTCCCCCGCCCCCGCGTCGAGAGCGTTGAAGGTACGGTGCGCGAGCAGTTGAGGCGCGAAGACGTCGCGTCCGCCGTCAGGCCGGGGATGAGCGTGGCGGTCACGGCCGGCAGCCGCGGCATCGCCAGGATCGACGAGGTCCTGCGCGCGGTAGTAGACGGACTCAAGGAGATGGGGGCCCAGCCGTTCATCGTGCCGGCGATGGGGAGCCACGGCGGGGCGACGGCGGAGGGGCAGGTCGAGATCCTGGCCTCTCTAGGCGTCACGGAGGAGTTTTGCGGGGCGCCGATCCGGTCGTCTATGGAGACGGTCGAGATAGGGGAGACCGAACGCGGTATTCCAGTGTTCATGGATAAGATCGCCTCCGAGGCCGACGGCGTCGTGGTCGTCAACAGGATCAAGGCCCACACGGACTTCCGCGCCGAGGTGGAGAGCGGCCTCTTGAAGATGGCCTCCATCGGGCTCGGCAAGCACGCCCAGGCCCTCGCCCTGCACGGCTACGGCGTCGAGGGTATCCGTGACTTCATGGTCGAAGTAGGCGAGGAGGTCCTTGACTCCGGGCACATCCTCTTCGGGCTCGGCATCGTGGAGAACGCCTACGACGAGCCGGCGACCATCGAGGCGATACCTACCGGCGAGATCCCGCGCCGCGAGCGGGAACTCCTGCGCGGGTACATGGGGATGATGCCCGTACTTCCCGTCTCTGACGTGGACATCCTCTACGTGGACGCCCTCGGCAAGAACTACTCGGGGACGGGGATGGACACGAACGTGATCGGACGCTTCCGCATCCTCGGCGTGGATGAGCCCGAGACCCCGAACGTGAAGTACGTGATAGTAGGCGACGTCAGCGAGGAGTCGCACGGCAACGCTTTGGGCGTCGGCCTCGCCGACCTGACCACGGAGCGGCTCGTCGGGCAGATCGACCGCAGCGCCATGAACGCCAACGTCGTCACCAGCACCTTCGTCGAACGCGCGAAGGTCCCGATGGTTCTCTCCACCGACAGGGAGGCACTCCAGACGGCCGTCCGCTGCAACTGGGGCGTCCCGCCCGAAGAGACGCGCTTCGTCCGCATCCCGAACACGCTGCACCTTGAGTACCTTTACGTCTCCGAGAACCTCGTTCAAGAGGCGCTCGCGAACTCCGACGCCGAGGTCGTCTCCGGACCCGAGGAGCTCCGTTTCGAAGCCGACGGGTCCATCGGTGAGTTTTGAGGTAGACGCGGCGATCAGGTAGTGGCGGTCCGCGAACCGTCCCGAACATCGGGCGTAACGGTGGCGCTCCGGGCCCGACGTCCGGATCGCGGATAAATTTACCCGAAGGAGGAACCGTGGACGCAAACGCGCTCTCTAACTCAAAGGTCGTTGACCTCTCGGTAACCGTCTCCGAGCGGCTGCCTGGCACCTGGCCCGGCCACATGACCTTCGCCCACCACAACTGGAACTGGTTTGCCGAGGTAGAAGGACCGACGGGAAAGACGAGGAGCTCCGCCCCCTACCAGACCAATTTCTTCGTCATTGACGAGCACTGCGGCACCCACTTCGACGCCCCGACCCACTTTGTACCCCCGCCTGGCTCCGGGCTGCCGCTCGCGGGCGACCTCGGTGCCCAGACCGGCGAGAAGGTCCCCCTCGAAGACCTGATGGGGCCCGCCGTGGTCGTTGACGTGAGCTTCTTGTCCGGGCAGGGAGAGCCCGGCGTCAGCCCGTTTATCGAGCCGGACCACGTCCGCCGTTTCGAGGAAGAGCACGGCGGGCTCGTCGAGGGCGAGGTCGTCCTCTTCCGGACGGGCTGGGACCGCTACTACGTAGAGGGGGAAGAGGGCGAGAAGTACCTGAGCGGCTCGCTTGTCACAGAGAAGCATCCCGGCTGGCCGGCCCCCTCGCCGCAGACCGCCGTCTATTTGCACGAGAAGGGTATAAAGACCATCGGCATCGACGCCCCGAGCATCGGGAGCGCCCACGACGGCGTACCCGTTCACCAGGAGGGACTTGGGCGCGGGATGCGCTACGTGGAGCTTCTGACCAACCTCTCGGAGCTGCCGGTGCGCGGGGCTCTCTTCGTATTCCTACCCGTCAAGATAGCCGGCTCCTCCGGCGGACCGGGACGGGCGATGGCGTTGTTGCCAGGGGGACCGTGACCGAACGTTTCGACGCCCCCGTCCTGGCCCAAACTCCCGGCTATTCGCACGCCGCGGCCGGGGATCGGCTCGTCCTGACCGCCGGCGCGGTGCCGCTCGACGCGGAAGGCGATCTCGTAGGCCCGGGTGACCACGCCGCCCAGACTAGGCGGGTCGTCGACAACCTCGGACAGGCGCTTGAAACGGCGGGCGCGGGGTGGGAGGACGTGCTCAAGACCACGGTGTACGTCGTCGCGGAGGACCGGAAGGATCCGGCCGACGTGTGGGGCGTCGTCCAGGAGTCACCCTTGGCCGCCGCTGCCAGCACGCTGCTCGGCGTTTCGTTGCTGGGGTACGGGGGGCAGTTGGTCGAGATAGAGGCCGTCGCCGTGGCAGGAAGCCCGGATGTTACCGTGGGATAGGGAGAAGACCGAATATGGACGCCGGAGGTGTGGCTGAGAAGAGATAGCGGCCTGAAGCCGTTGGCTCTCCGGACCCCCGGGCGAGACGGTTCGGCAACTTCTTCGGGTGTGGTAGCGTATCCGGGGGGAAGACCTGAACCGGTAAGGAAGAGGTACGACGTGCAACTCTTCGAGAAACTCATAGAGTACCCGGACGCCGAGAGGCGGGTACTCGACAGTACTTATCAATTGCCCGTAGAGGAGACGCCGCTAGGGGAGGCGCTCGGCCTCGTGCTGGCGAGGGACCTGCGGGCTACAGTGGATTCGCCGCCGTTCGATAACAGTGCCGTGGACGGTTACGCCGTGAGAAGCGCGGACGCGGAGGTGGGACGGACGTTTCCGGTCGTTGACGAGGCGCCGGCGGGTCGTCCGGCGCAGAAGAGTGTTGGAGAAGGCGAAGCGATCAAGATCTTCACCGGTGGCGTCATCCCCGACGGCGCCGACGCGGTCGTGATGGTCGAGAACACCTCAGGCTGGGGCGAGAGCTTCGAGTTGAAGAAGGCCGCCTCCCCCGGGCAGAACATCCGTGACGCCGGCCAGGACGCCCGAACGGGGAGCGAGATCTTGCGGGCGGGGACGGAGGTCGGGGCGCCCGAGATCGCGCTCGCGGCGACGCAGGGCTACGGGACGTTGCCCGTCTACCGCAGGCCGAAGGTCGTCGTGCTCTCGACGGGGACGGAGCTCGTTGAGCCCGGGACGCGCGACCTCGCCCCGGGTGAGATCTTCGACTCCAACTCCTACGCCATCGTCGCCCAGTCCCGCGAAGCCGGCGCCGACGCCAGCCGCCTCTACGCCGCCTCCGATGATGCGCAAACGTTGCGCGCCGCCATAGAAGAGGCGCTCGAAACGGCGGACGTGGTGGTGACGAGCGGTGGGGTCTCGGTGGGGGAGAAGGACCTCGTCAAGAGCACGCTGCTCGACCTCGGCGTGGAGCAGGTCTTCTGGGGCGTAAAGTTCAAACCCGGCAAACCTCTGTTCTACGGCAAACGGGACGAGACCCGCTTCTTCGGCCTCCCCGGCAACCCGGTCTCCGCGATGGTCTGCTTCGACCTCTTCGTCCGGCCCGCCCTCATGGGCATGATGGGCCGCGAGGACCGGAAGAGGCCGCGTATCCGGGTGTACTTCGAGGAGGATGTCGTCAACAAGTTTGGCAGGATGCACGCCATGAGGGTGTCCCTCCGGAAGACCGAGAAGGGCTGGCTTGCCAGTTCCGTCGGCGCCCAGGGATCCGGCCTCGTAAGCTCCCTGACCAGGGCCGACGCCCTAGCCCTCATTGGCCCCGAATCCGAGGGTGTCCGGGCCGGCGAACCGGCCGAGGCCATCGTCCTGCGCGAAGAGAGGTTGCTTTGAGGTCCCGGCGTTTCCCGGTGCCTGAAACCTGTAACCTCATGCCCAACTCTAGGGCGGGAAATCGGGGTCCGATGGTAGAATACGAGTCCAATGTTTGAGTCGGATCTCGAGGACAACGTGTTTCGCAGGCGGTTGTTGAAGGAGGTTGCGCCGGGTGTTCCGGTGGGCTTCTCCTTCTACTCGCCTTCGGTCAAGGTACAGGTGATGTATCCGGCGGAGCACCTGCCGGGGGCCAACGGTCGCTACGTCGGGAACGCGGTCACCATCGAGTTCGTGCCGGAGGATTCGGCTGCGGTCGAGAGGGTCCGGGAGTACGTGTGGCACTGGGAGCACCACAACGCCTTTACCGCGGTGCGCAAGATCAACCACCTCAGGCGCGGCGTCTGCCCCACGTCCGTCCAGGGGATGCTGGAGCTGGTGCGCGGCGTGGACAAGCGGGCCGCCGCGAAGGCCGCCGAGGCCATCGAC
>JACDFX010000221.1 GCA_013815575.1 Rubrobacter sp. | reverse complement strand
GGGGAGAGCCCCGGGTACTCGTCAGCGAGCAGCGGCCAGATCTCAGCCAGGGTGGTGTGGCCTTCTAGCTCCAGTTGGACCTTGCGCGCGCCGGCCCTGTCCGCCGCCGCCCCGAAGAAGAGGACCTCGATCATGGCCCTAACCCTCCGGCTCGGCGACGTAGTCGGGGCCGACGATAACTTTGAGGGCGCCGGGGACGACGGAGAAACGGGCCGGATCGTCGCCGACGACCTCGCCATCCACCGTGAACTCCAAGCCCGGCGGCTGGGTCTCCACCCGGATCTCCTTGGCCCGCGCGCTGAACACGCCCTCCTTGCTCAGGTAGTCCGACCTCGCCATCGACGCCGGCGCGAGCTGGAGCAGGTCCGCCAACCCCAGCTTCTCTATGATGACGACGTCGAGTAGGCCATCCTCGGGGTTTGCCCTGGGTGCCGCGAGCCAGCCGCCGCCGGCGAACCGGCAGTTGCCGACGACGACGTTGACCGCCCTCACCCTGTGCAGTTCGTCGTCCAGGTAGAGGTCGAGTTCTTTTATGTCGAAGTCTTTGGCGACCTCCAGGGAGGCCCGCAGGTAGGAGAGCTTGCCCCACCGCTTCTTGAGTTCCCCTTCGTTGGCGTCGGAGATCTCCGCCCCGAGCCCCCCGGTCGCCACGTTGATGAAGAACTGCTCCCCGATTCCGTCGGAGCGCACCCGCGCCACGTCGAGCGTCCGCACCCGCCCCTGCTGGATGACCCTCTCGGCCTCGTCCGGGTCGTCCGGGATGCGAAGGGTCGCCGCTAGGTCGTTGCCGGTCCCGGCGGGCAGGATGCCGAGCGTAACGCCCTCGGGGAAACCGGCCTTGCCGAGGCCGTTGACGGCGTCGTTGATCGTGCCGTCGCCCCCCGCGACGATGAGCAGGCCCTCGCGCCACTCGCCGGCGGCCTCGCTGGCGTCGTCGGACCCTTGGGTCTCGACCCAATCCAGCTCGAAGCCGTCCAACTCGGCGCGCAACTCGTCGGGGTCGTAAGCCCCGCCACCTGAAGAGGGGTTGCAGATCACACGCGCCCTGGGACGTCCCATCGCAAGCTCCTCTGTAGCCTTAGGTCCGCCCTAGTCTACCCGGAAACCAAGGGACCTAACGCCCCGCCTCTATGAAGCCTGCCGCACCTCCTCCTCGGGGCGCGAGATCCTGGCGACCGGCAGCCACACCTCCTGCCTGGACCCCCCGTCGAGCCGGATCGCCGCGTCCTGCCCGCCCTCGGAGACGTATCGGACCTCCCCCGGCCCGAACGGCGTCGACACCTGCTCCCCTACGGTCAACTCCCCGAGAAAAGCCTCCCGCAACGCCGCCACGTAAGCGAGCGCCAGCGACCGCCCCAGGTGCGCCCCCTCGTCCCGCCTGTCCGCCACCAGAATGCCCGCGATCCTGTACAAGTTCGCCCGGCTGACCTGCGAGACTAGGCAAGCCCTGACCGTCTGTCGCACCAACTCCTTCTCGAACGGCGAATACCGCTCCCCGCTCCGCTCCAGGATCGCGACCACCCGCGGCGCCGACCGCCGCACCGCCTCCTCTACCGTCAACCCGTTGACCCCACGCTTGTAAACGTGCGGGTCCAACCGCTCCTCCTCCCGCCGCCGCGGGACGCTCAACCATTCCTGACGTATGTTGTTCTTCGCCTCTGTCATGCAGGGATTATACCTCACTGAAGCCAGTGAGAACAGGCCAAAATCCCTCAGGTTCGGCTATTTCAGCACGCTTAAGCTTCGCCCGCGCTTGCAGCGCGGCGCCGAAGACGTTGTGCTGAAAGGCGCGAAGCCGGCTTGCCCCGTTGCGTTAAACTAGAAGACCTGCGACGGATGGAGTGCGAGATGAACCCCGAAGAGTTTCTCAACCGCTTGAAGCGTGAGGTTATTGGGCACCCGGCGTTGACGCATCCTTTTCTGGAGAGGTTTGGGGATGGGGACGTGGGGGTGGAGGGGGTTCGGACGTTCGCGGTGCAGTACTACCGGCACGTAAGGGTGAGCCGGTTGTACCTGGCGGCGCTCATCTCCAACTGCGGGCACGACGAGGCGCTGCAGCTCGCGCTCGCGGAGGTTCTGTTCGACGAGTACGGGCACCTGAACCCGGACGAGACGCATCCGGCGCTGTACCGGCGGTTTCTGGGGGCGCTGGGTATCGCGGAGGAGGAGTGGGAGGGGCCGGCTACTCTGCCGGAGATACAATTGTATGTCTCCGCGCACCGGGAGTTGTCCGGGCATCCGGACTTCCGGCTCGGGCTCGGGGCTCTGGGTCCGGCGAGCGAGTGGCCGGTGCCCCCGATCTACGTCCGCCTCGCGGAGGGTTTGAAGAAGGCGACGGGGCTGCCCGAAGAGGCGCTCGAAATTTTCACGAGCCACGTCACGATGGACGTGACCCACGCCCGCATCATGATGGACGCCATCGCCCCCTACACGCGGGACGAGGAGGGGCAGACCCAGGTCAGGGAAGGTGCCATGCGTTCCCTCGACGCCCGCTCCGTGATGCTCGACGGCCTGTACCGGGCGGTCTACAAGGAGCCCGTCCCGCTGGCCGCTGTCTCCGCCCGGATCGGCGGCTAGAGGAACCCGCGGGGACCCGGCATGACCGACTGGTACCGGGAGGACCTCGCCCACATCCACGACGTCGGCCACGCCGATTTCGCCCTCCGATCTGCGCCCGGCATCCTGAAGGTGTTGTGGGAGAACGGGATACCGGAAGGCCTGGTGGTGGATCTCGGGTGCGGCAGCGGGCTGTGGGCGAGGGAGCTCCTGCGGGCCGGGTACCGGGTGCTCGGGATCGACATCTCCGAGGCCATGGTCGAGATCTCGCGCCGGAAGGCGCCGGGGGCCGAGTTCCGGGTCGGGTCCCTGTTCGAGGCGGAGATACCGCCGTGCGACGCCGCTACGGCGGTGAGCGAGGTCCTGAACTACCTGTTCGATCCGGAGAACGAGGAGCGGGGGTTGGAATGCGTCTTCGGGCGCGTCTACGAGGCCCTGAGACGCGGCGGCGTCTTCGTCTTTGACGTCCTTGGCCCGGGACAGGTCCCCGAAGGCGCGTCGAAGTCCTTCTCCGAAGGGCCGGACTGGGCGGTGCTCTCAGAGAAGGTGGAAGACCGGGAGCGCGGGACGATGACGCGCCGCATCGTCAGCTTCAGGAAGGTGGGCGAACACTACCGGCGGGACGGCGAGGTACACCGGGTACGGTTGTACGCTCCCGAGGAGGTAGAAGACAAACTCGGCCGGGCGGGTTTCGAGGTCGGGACGATGCGCGCTTACGGGCGTTACCCTCTGGCTGAGAACCACGCCGCGTTCGTCGCCCGCAAACCGTGACGGGCGCACGAGTCCCAGAAGCCGCGCGGGGGTATAACTAACGCGTGCCCGAACTGCCCGAAGTCGAGACGATAAAAGAAGACCTGCGGGGGCTCGTCTTCGGGGCGAAGGTGGAGGATGCGGAGATCCTGGACCCCGCCCTCGTGGAGCAACCTTCGGCAGAGGAGTTCGTCCGAAGGTTGCGGGACACGCGGATAGTGGAGGTGAGGCGGCGGGCAAAGCACCTCATCGTGGGCCTCGACTCCGGCGACGCCCTCGTCTTGCAACTCAAGATCGGCGGACAACTCCTGCTCGTTCCACCGGTTGAGGAGCCGACGACGGCCCTCATGCTCGCGCTGCGCCTGGACGGGGACCGGCGCCTGTTCTTGCGCGACGAGACCGGCTTTACCCGGGTGCGGCTTCTGGATGCGAAAGGGCTGGAGGAACGGTTCGCGGAGCTTGGGCCCGAACCTCTGAGTGGCGAATTCCATCCCGGCTACCTGCGGGAGAAGCTCGGTGGCCGCAGGGCCAGGATCAAGGGCCTCCTCCTCGACCAGAAGATCGTCGCCGGCATCGGCAACATCTACGTCGACGAGGCCCTCTTCGACGCCCGCATACACCCCACGCGCAAGGCCAACACTTTGACGCAAGGTGAGTGGACGAGGCTCCAGTCCGCCGTAGAGGAGAACCTCAAGGCTGGAATAGAGCACCGGGGCACCACCTTCAGCCTGTACAGAGACGTGCTCGGGCGCAAGGGCCATCACCAGGACCACCTCAAGGTCTTCGTACAGGAGGGCAAACCCTGTCCAGGCAACTGTGGTGGAAAGGTCGTCAGGGAGAAGGTGGGGGGGAGGGCGACGTTCCTGTGTCCAGCCTGCCAGCCCGAGGATGGCCCGGGGGAAGAGGGCCGGTTAGAATTGGGGTAGGAGGCATCAGGTATCGGGCTCCAGTCCTTGGGCAACGCCCGAAAATTACGGTCCGGGGCTCGAAGCCCAAACAGAAAGGGGAACACTGGTGGCGGAGAAATTTGATCTCGTAATAATCGGTGGCGGGAACGCGGGGTATATACCGGCGATCCGGGCGAGCCAGCTCGGGATGAAGGTGGCGCTTATCGAGAAGAGGGAGGGGGGGCACCTCGGGGGGACTTGCCTGAACGTCGGCTGCATCCCGACGAAGGCCCTGCTCCACACGGCGCACCTGCTCCACGACGCGAAGAACGGCGAGGAGTTCGGCGTAAAGATAGCCGAGGTCGAGTTCGACTACCCGCTGGCCGCCAAGAGAAGAGAGAAGGTCGTGACG
>JACDFX010000220.1 GCA_013815575.1 Rubrobacter sp. | reverse complement strand
ATGCTCCGCTACCTGACCCGCATCCCGAGGAAGGGACGGGCAACGGTCGGCCTGGCGGACACCCCGGTGGAGAGCCCGTTCGGCCCCATAAGCGGACCCGAGAACGTCTTCGACTTCCGCACGCGCCGCTACTCGGATGTTACCCTCACCGTGCGCGGCCCCGGCGCGGGCCCCGAGCGCACCGCGAGCGGCGTCGCCTGGGACCTCCTCGACATCGCCCACAGGGCTCTGCAAGACGAATAAAAGACATCTAAAGGGAGGCCGATATGCGCGAAGGTTACACGGTGGCGGTCGTAGGGGCGGGCTTGGTCGGAGACCGCATCGTCGCCGAGTTGCGTCGCCGGGACTTCCCCCTGAAAGATCTCCGCGTCCTCGCCCGCACCGCCCGCCGCGCGACGCTCGCCGGCGAGGAGTTCGACGTCGGTGTGGCAGAACCGGAGGCGTTTGAGGGCGTGGACATCGCCTTCTTCGCCGGCACCGAGGGCGAGAAGGGCGCGGCCGTCCAACTCGCCGGGGAAGCCATCGCCCGGGGCGCGGTCGTCATAGACAACGGCAGCGACTTCAGGCTAGACCCGAAGGTGCCGCTCGTCGTTCCTGAGGTCAACGCCGACGCCCTGGAGGGCCACGAGGGCCTGATCGCCAACGCCAACTGCTCGACGATCACCATGCTCCTTCCGCTAGCGCCCCTGATCCGGCGCTTCGGCGCGAAAAAGGTCGTCGTCTCGACGTACCAGGCGGTCTCCGGCTCCGGACGCGAGGGCGTAGACGCCCTCGAAAACGGGCGCGAGGGCGTCTACCCCAAACCCATCAAGGGCAACGCCATACCGCTGATCGGGGGCGCCGGCGACGACGGCTACACCACCGAGGAGCGCAAGATGCGCCTGGAATCGCGCAAGATCCTGGGCCTCCCCGACCTGGAGGTCTACGCCACCGCAGTCCGTATACCCGTCCATACTGCGCACTCCGAGAGCGTCTTCGTAGAGACGGAGCGGGAGGCGGGCCTCGAAGAGGTCGTGGAAACGTTGCGCGCAGCACCCGGCGTCGTGTTCTCAGGAGACGCGGACGATTTCCCGACGCCGCTCGAAGCGGTCGGAGACTCGGGCACGTTCGTCGGCCGCGTCCGGGTCGAGGGCAACAACGTGCAGTTCTGGTGCGTCTCGGACAACCTGCTCAAGGGGGCGGCGACCAACGCCGTCCAGATCGCCGAAGAGCTAGTCGGCGTCCGCGTCTAGGTACGAGTTGGCCGGAACGCGCGTCCGCGAAGCCTCTGAAGAAGACGTCCCGCTCATACTCTCTTTGATCCGGGAGCTTGCGGAGTACGAGAGGCTCTCCCACGAGGTCGTGGCAACGGAAGAAGGGTTGCGGGCGGGCCTCTTCGGGGGGCGGCCGTTCGCCGAAGTCCTGATCGCCGAGCAAGACGGGTCCCCGGCTGGATTCGCACTGTTTTTCCACAACTTCTCCACGTTCCTCGGTAAGCCGGGCATCTACCTTGAGGACCTCTACGTGAAGCCGGAGCTCCGTGGTGCCGGGATCGGGAAGAAACTGCTGGGCCATCTGGCGCGTCTGGCGAAGGAACGTGGGTGCGGACGCCTCGAGTGGTGGGTGCTGGACTGGAATGCGCCTTCTATCGGGTTCTACGAGAAGATAGGCGCCGTCGCCATGGACGACTGGACGGTCTACCGGCTGGCCGGCGGGGCGCTGGACGAGTTGGCTTCCGGGGCGTAGCTTTTGCTACGAGGCGTCGCGACTCGCTATACTGGGGGCCGTGGCGGGCGTTGATCCCGAAACGGGGCGAGAGGAGTACGGTTATGGCCGAGGAACAGAAGAAACAGTCTTTCTGGCAGCGGTTGTTCAGCACGAACAAACGCTCCGCGCGGGAGGATAGGGTCGTCGGGTACATCGTGCACAGGATCGGGGAGGGCGCCAGCCTGCGCGAGGTGACGCAGGAGGAGTACGTGCGGCGCAACGCCTCGTCCGCCGAGGTCGAGGAGATCCTACAGAACCCGAAGCTCCTCGAATCGGCCCACGAAAACCTGCAGAAGGACTTTGACTCTGGCGAGCTCGACCCGCACCGCCGCCCCGACTAGCGGCAGACCAAACATCCCCCGGGCGGTATAATTCCCGGGTTGCGAGCTGCCAGATGGAGGCCGGATGCCGATCTACGAGTACAAGTGCGAGAACGATCACGTCTTTGACGTGATGCAGAAGATGTCTGAAGACCCCCTGACCACGTGCATCGAGTGCGCCGCACCGGTCAGAAAGGTCCTCCAGCCGGTGGGCATCTCCTTCAAGGGCTCGGGCTTCTACTCCACGGACTACAACAGCAAGAAGGGCCCCAAGGAGCCGGCCGCCACGTCTTCCAACGGCGACTCCAAGCCCGACGCGAAAGAGAAAAAGTCCGCAGACAAGTCCTCAGACAAGCCCGCCGCCCCGTCCCCATCCTCCGGAACAAAGGACTAACTACCGTGGCCCGCGGCGCGGACCTGCCGCGAGACGAACCTCGTCGCGACGGCCCCGTCCGCCGGGCGCTCCGCGTCGCGATCCTCGGCGTCACCCTGCTCTTCGTCGTCGCGGCGCTGGCGATCTCGTGCGCCCTCGTCGTTTACACCGCCTACCGCCACGACCTGCAGAACGGCGTCTTCGCACTCCTTCTGGCCGTATTGAGCGCCCAGATCGCCATAAACTGGTTTCTGTGGAAGGACGATGAAGATTAAGTAAGCCTCAGCGGGTAGGATCTCTTTTCGACCGGGGCAACATCCGGTCAAACAAAGTAACAAGGGTCCGGATCCCGCCGTTGCGAATCACACTATGCGCCCGCGAACGACGGCGACGCACCCCACATATGGCCGAAACCCAATGCCTGAACCCCGACGCCCTTATCTGAAAAGTCCTGCAAAATTAGCCTCACCTTCTACTTCAGGTGGCCTGGACAGTCGGTGGGGGCGTCTCGTATAGTAGCCCGTGTCGAGGATGGATCGACGGGGAGAACAGGCGAACGGCGGCGTCCCTTTCGGGCGTCGCCGGGGACCGTGAGCGGGGGAGGGCTTTTTGTCTGGTGGTTCGGGCGCTTTCGCGCACTTGCACTGTCACTCCGAGTACTCGATGCTGGACGGGGCGAGCCGCATCAAGGACCTCGTCGCTTTCGCGAAAGAGCAGAACATGCCGGGCCTTGCCCTCACGGACCACGGGGTCATGTACGGGGCGGTCCGGTTCTACAAGGAGGCTAAGGACGCCGGCATCAAGCCGCTCATGGGCTGCGAGGTCTACGTCACCGCCGACCGGCACGACCGCAGCCGGGCCCCCTACTACCACCTGACGCTCATCGCCCGTACCGCCGAGGGGTACAGGAACCTGATAAAGCTCTCGACGGGCGGGTTTCTCGAAGGCTTCTACTACAAGCCGCGGGTGGACATGGAGATGCTCAAGAGGTACGGGAAGGGCATCATCTGCCTCTCCGGGTGCCTCTCCGGCGAAGTCCCGACCCGGATACTGGAGGGGCGCTTCGACGAGGCGCGGCGGCTCCTGACCGAGTACGGCGAGGTCTTCGACGCCGTCTATTTGGAGATGCAGGACCACGGCATCCCCGAGCAGCGCCGGGTAAACGAGGGGCTCGTCAGGCTGCACGGGGAGACGGGCCTCGACCTCGTGGCGGCCAACGACTCCCACTACACGACCAAACACGACGCGAAGATGCACGACGCGTTGCTCTGCATCGGGACCGGCAAGTTCTACAACGACCAGAACCGGATGAAGTTTCACGGCGAGGAGTTCTACGTCAAGAGCATCGAGGAGATGGCCCGCATCTTCCCGGACCATCCGGAGGCCCTCGGGAACACCTTGAAGGTCGTCGAGAGCGTCGAGGACGTTGGCATCGAGCTAGGCAAGACCCGGCTGCCCAACTTCCCCAAGCCCGAAGGCTACACGGCTGATCAGTACCTGCGCGAGCAGTGTGAGCGGGGGCTTGCGGCGCGGTACGGGGAGCGGGCGAAGGGGCCAGAGGTCCAGCAGAGGTTGGAGTTCGAGCTGTCGACCATCGGAAAGATGGGGTTCGCGGACTACTTCCTTATAGTGTGGGACTTCGTGAAGTACGCGAAGGACCGCAAGATCGCGGTCGGGCCCGGACGCGGGTCGGCGGCGGGGGCCATCGTGGCTTACGCTTTGGGGATCACGGACCTCGACCCTTTGCACTACTCGCTGCTCTTCGAGCGGTTCCTCAACCCCGACCGCATAAACATGCCGGACGTGGACATAGACTTCTCCGTCTCCGGCCGGTCTGAGGTGATGAAGTACGTCACGGACAAGTACGGCGGGCACGAGCACGTAGCCCAGATCATCACCTTCGGGACCATAGGCGCCAAGGCCGCCATCAGGGACTCGGGGCGTATCTACCAGTACCCCTACTCCGACACTGACAAGCTCGCCAAGTTCATCCCGGACAAGCCTGTTGGGACAACCTTACGCGACGTGCTCACCCAGGGCGAGGACGGAGAATACCTGGCGGGGGAGAAGCACCCCGGGCAGGCGCGCGAGATCATCCAGTTCGTCAACGGTAACGAGGCCGCCCTTCAGGTGCTGGACACGGCCTTCGAGATAGAGGGCTTCGCCCGCCACGCGGGCACCCACGCC
>JACDFX010000015.1 GCA_013815575.1 Rubrobacter sp. | reverse complement strand
CAATAGACCGGAACGGTATTACTCCTCTTCCGGACCTCATGGTCCTGTTTGCCTGCCAACCACAACCGTTCCGGCAAAAAGCCGAGAACTAGCAACTAGAACGGATACACGATCACCCCCAGCGCCCCGAGCGCGTACCACGCCCCGAACGCCACGCCGAGCACGCCGAGCACCGGCGCGACCCTCTCGAAGTTCTTCCCGACCGGCCCGCCGGCTATCGCGAGGCCGAGGGCGGTAGAGAGGAGGGCCATGGAGACGGCGGTGCCGGCGGCGAAGAGCAGCAGCGCGCCGGCGGCCTGCGCCTTGTCCGAGATGGTGGAGAGCAGGAGCAGCGTGAGCCCCCCCGAGCCGCCGATGCCGTGTACGAGCCCCACGCCGTAGGCCCCGAGGGGCGTGCGTCCGGCGTGCTCGTGCTCGTGGGCCTCATCGCGTGCGTGGGAGTGGACGTGGCGGTGTTTGTCGCCGTCATGGGCGTGGGCGTGGGCGTGAAAGAGGCCGCGCCGCCAGCGCAGGAGCAGCCTCACGGCGAGGAGGATTATTATGGCCCCGATCAGGGTCTCCGCGGCCCGCTGGACGAACTCCGGCAGGTAACGGTTGAAGAGCACCAGGGGCAGCCCGATCAGCACGAGCGTCGTGCCGTGCCCCGCGCCCCACACGAGGCCCATCAGGCTGGCCTTGCGGACCTTGTCGTGGTCCTTCTCCGAGGCTATGAGGGTCGTCACCGCCGCCAGGTGGTCCGGGTCAGAGGCGTGCCTGAGCCCCAGCAGGGCGCTGACCAGTAGCACGAGCCCCAGGCTCGCCGGGCCGTGCATTAGGCCCTCAAGCCAGCCGTCTAAAGCCGCCACGCGCTCCTCCTAAGCTCTCTGTGTCAGGGCCGCCCGCACGAACCCGCGGTCGTGCTCCCAGGCGAAGTCTACGCCGTCCACTTCCTCCGCGCCGATCCAACGCGCCTCCGCCACGTCGTCCGCGGGCTTTGGCACCCCCTGAGATATGCGCGCCCGGAACCCGATCGCCAGCGCCCACACGCCCTCCGGGCCGTAGGTGTGGGGGGCGAGGAGCACCGGCATCGGGTCAACCTCGAGCTCCAGCCCGAGCTCCTCCCTGACCTCCCGTTTGAGGCCCTCCACCGGGTGCTCGCCGACCTCCAGAAAGCCGCCAGGCACGTCCACCTTGCCCCGGTGCGGCTCGCGCGCCCGCACGGTGACCAGTGCTCTGTCGCCGTCCAGGATCGCGGCCCCCACCGCCGGGGCCGGGTTCCGATACCAGGACCGGCCGCAGAGGGGGCACGTGGCGCCCCCGCTCGGACGCGGGCCTTCGAGGCGGTTCCCGTCAGCCGGGCAGAAGCGGTAGGGTTCGGTGGGGGAGAAGGGTACGTTTTGTTTGTGCTCCACGCTTACGCCCGGGCCTTGACGAGTCCCTCGGCGACGCCGCCGAGTTGTTCGACCGTTCTCACGACCTCGACGCGGTCGCAGATCGCTTCGTAGAGGGGCATGTCGCAGGAGCCAAGGTTCCAGCCCCAGCGGGGCTCGGGCGTGATCCAGACGACCTGGCGGGCGTGCTGCGAGATCTCTTCGAGCGCCTGGGTATTGGCCCACTTGCCGTTGTTGCGGCCGTCGCCCAGGATCACGACGGTCGTGCGGTGGTTTATGGTTGGCAGGAACTGGTCGCGGAACTGGCCGGCGGCCTTGCCGAAGTCGCTGTTCACGTCGGCGTCGATGATGCGGCCCGAGAAGATCTCATCCACCGCCCGGTTCATGTCGTGTTCCTCTAAAACTTGCGTCACCTCGGCCACGTCGGCGACGAACACGAACGTCCTGACCTTCGAGAAGAGGCTCTGCATCTGGTAGATCATGTGCAGCCAGAACCGGCTCAGGTTGCGCGTGCTGAGGCTCACGTCGCACAGCAACGTCACGCGCGGCTTGCCCTCGCGGCGTTTGCGGAGCACGGGGTCGAAGGGTACGCCCTCGTAGCGGACGTTGTGGCGCAGGGTGTGGGGCACGCTGATGCGCCCGGTCCGGTCCTCTTTGAGGCGTCGCGTTCGGGCGCCCTGGATCTTGCGCGCGATCCGACGCACCGCCGCCTCCATCTCCCGCTGCTCGGAAGCCGAGAAATGCAACATCTTCTTTAGAGCCCGCCGCCGCACCTCCGAGTCGTCCCCGGCGTCCTTCTTCAAGAGCTTGTCCCGCTCCTGCATCTGCTTGATGAGCTCCGGCAGCCCTTTGAGTATGTTCTCGGCCTGGGCCTCCAGTTGCTCGACTATCGCCTCGTCCACCTCCAACTCGTGCAGGTGGTCGATGAGGCCTTCGAGGTCCGCGGCTGAGACGTCCAGCGGTATCTCCTCGCCGCCGGGGTTCGGTACCAAACCGCCCGGGTTGAACATGTTGCGCGAGCGGCGGAGGCGCATGTGGTAGGTGAGGCGTTGGAGGGCGCTCTCCATGGCACCCGGCTTGCGGTTCAGGATCAACTCCTGCGAGAACATCGAGAGCCGCATCCGCTCCGCGTCCCCGTGAACGTCGTTGGAAGGACGCATCCGCTCCTCGTCGAAGAACTTGCGCATCTCCGTCGACTCGTCCTTGTCGTGGGTGTGCTCGGTCTCCTCCGGCTTCTGCCCGCCGGACTCTTCACCGAGCTCAAGCCGCGCCGGCGGCGGGCCGTGGTCGTGATCGTGGTCATGGCCCCTCACCCGCGCCCCCGGCTTCTCCGCCACAGGCCGCAGCGAGAAAAAGAGGTCGAAGAGCCGGTCGAAGGTGCCGACGTCCTCCCCGTTCTTCACGAGCGTCGCCCGCAACGTGTCTTTCACGATCCCCCGCTCCCCCAGCCCAGTCTGTTCCAGGGCGCGCAGGGCGTCGATGCTCTCGGCGGGGGAGACCCGGACCCGGTGGTCCCTGAGAACCTGGACGAAGTCGTTTACTACGGTGTCCACGAGACGACCCCGCTAGCGTGCGTGCTTGTGGGCGGAGCGGTGCATCTCGTACATCGCCTCGGACGGGTTCTCGCCGGTCGGTTCGGTCTGGCCGAGATGCTTGGTGTCGGCGGCGTTTACGCCGAGGTGGTCGAGCATCTTCTCGGCGTCGCGGTCGTGCTTGGCGATGACGCTGATGGTGCTCTCGATCAGGTCTTTGGAGAGGTCCTTCGCGTTCAGGACGACGAGGCTCTGGGCCCAGTCGAGCGTCTCGCCGATGCTAGGTGCCTTGCGGAGGTCGAGCTCTCTTATGCCCTGGATGGTATTTACGAGCTCCTTCGATAAGGCTTCGCCGATGCCGGGGGCCTTGAGGCGCACTATTTCGAGCTCCACGTCGCCGCTCGGGTAGCCGAGTTGGAGGTGCAGGCAGCGGCGCTTGAGGGCCTCCGAGAGCTCGCGGGTGCGGTTGGAGGTCAGGATGACGACGGGCGGGGCCTTTGCCTTGACGGTCCCTATCTCCGGGATGGAGACCTGGAAGTCCGAGAGGAACTCCAGCAGGAACGCCTCGAACTCCTCGTCCGCGCGGTCTATCTCGTCTATGAGGAGCACGGAGGACTCTTCGGATCTCAGGGCTTGAAGGATCGGGCGTTCCACCAGGAAGTTCTCGCTAAAGAATGTGTCCTCCTGGCCGCGCAGGATCTCAGCGGCCTCGCTCAAATCCTTCGCCGGCTTGAGGACCTCGCCGATCTTCTCCCGCAGGACCTGCGTGTAGAGGAGCTGCTTGCTGTACTCCCACTCGTAGAGGGCCTTTGCCTCGTCGAGGCCTTCGTAACACTGGAGACGGATCAGGTCGCGGCCCGCCGCCCCCGCGAGCGACTTCGCAAGCTCGGTCTTCCCGACACCGGCCGGCCCCTCGACGAGGACGGGCTTGTTGAGGCGCGTCGCCAGAAAAACCACGGTCGCCAGCCGCGTGTCGGAGACGTAGTCCTGTTCCGCGAGCCTCTCCCTGACCTCTTCGATGCTCTCGAACAAAATGCTCCTTCTGAAATGGGGTTCCAAACGGGGGCGGGCCGTGTGACCCACCCCCCCTGATCCGTACTAAGCTACGATGTCGAGGCGGGCTCGCGGCCGACGCCGGGGGACTCTCCGCGCCCCTCGTAGCCGTGCGTCTTGCGGCCCATTGCCGGCGCCGCGCCCCAGATGTTCTGGCGGTAGCCGTTGGTGGTCTTGCGCTCCATCGGGTCGTACATGCAGTCGCGCAGGATCTCCTTTGCCCCGTCGACGGTCAGGTCGCGCGGGTTGCCCGGCGTGCAGAGGTCACCCATCATGTGCTCGGCCATCTTCTGCAACTCTGCGTCGTCGCTCTGGAGGGCCTGCGTCGGCCGTCCCTCGTACCAGCCCTTGCCCATGCGGGTCTTCGGGTACTCCGTGACCTGCGAGAAGTTCTCGGGGATGCCGCAGTCCTTGGCGAGCCTTATGACGGCGTCTATGGCCTGGTCGGCGGCCTGCACCGGGTTCATGCCCCTCGTGTCCTCGCCCATCGCCTCGGCGATGTCCGCGTACTTCTCCACCGCCGCTGGCTGGTTGTAGGTCCAGACCCTGGAAATGCCGATGCCGTTGTTGAGGCCGTGGTGGATGTCGTAGTAGGCGCAGACGGCGTGCGAGAGGGAGTGCAAAATTCCAAGCAGCGCGGAGCTGAACGCCTGGGCCGCGAGGTACTGCGCCCAGACCATCCCCTCCATGGCCTTGAAGTTCTTCGGGTTGTAGGTCGCCTCGCGCAGGTTCTCCGTTACCATCCTGATGGCGTGGAGGGCGACCGGCGTGCAGGAGAGGTGCTGCACCCGCCCGACGTAAGCCTCGGAGCCGTGGGCGATGGTGTCGAAGCCCGTGTAGGCCACGTACTCCGGCGGCTGGGTCATGCACAATACCGGGTCGTTGATCGCGAGCGTCGTCGTCATCGCCCGGTCGAAGGCCACCCACTTGTGCGGGGCATTCTCGGATGAGAGGTCCGTGATGACCGCGGCCGGCGTGGTCTCCGAGCCCGTGCCGACGGTCGTGTTGATCGCGATGTGCGGCGGGTTCTCCAACTTCTCGGAGGCGTTGACGCCCTGGAACTCGTTTATGTTTCGCCCGTCGTGCGCCGCCACCACCCTCGCGCCCTTGGTCGTGTCATGCGGGCTGCCACCGCCGATGGAGACGAAGCCGTCGCACTCGGATTCGGTGAACGCCTTGTAGGCGTCCATGACGTTGTAGTCCTTCGGGTTGGTCTCGACCTTGTCATAGACCGAAACCGAGACGCCTGCGTTCTCGAAGTTGGTCCTGCACTCGTCGATGATCCCGGTGCCCCTCAGGCCCGTCGTTACGAACAAAACATGCTTGAGCCCCATCGCCGCCGCCTCGGGACCGGCGTTCTCGTACGCCCCCGCCCCGAGCAACGACCTTGGCTGCTGGAAGAACTCCTTTACCGGAAACTCAAGAACCCTCGAAAGATCCATAAAGCCTACCCACTCCTTTCCCCTCGCCTCTGCATGATGCGCGTGACGCCGAAAAGCGTCCCCTAGACCCTCTCTCCTCACCCCCTTCGCGGCTCTTTCCCGTCGGCCGCATCGTTTCCCCTGGTGGACGCCTCCGGTTCCCTACTCCGCAAGCTGTTACTACAATGTTACAGCCTTGTTGTGCCGAGTCTAGCGACCGAAGGCTGGAGCGTGCTTTATAGCACCGGCACCGGCGCCGCGCTACGGTTGATGGGGTACGCGTGAGGATTGACACAACAATACTTTGATGCTACAGATGGTTACATGAAGCCGTTGTCACGAACGAGTGCGGGGACGCTATACCATCAGATCTTGCTTGGGTTGACGGAGATCATCGCGTCCGGGGAGGTTGGGGTCGGGGACCGGCTACCGAGCGAGGCGGATCTGGTCGCGGACTACGGGGTGAGCCGGACGACGGCGCGGCGGGCGCTGGACGAGCTCAGGCGGCAGGGGCTCGTGCGGCGGGAGCCGGGGCGGGGGACCTTCCTGGCGAGCCCGAGGCTGCGGTCCAACCTGGCGTACCTGCACAGTTTTTCAGAGGAGATCGAACGGTGGGGGTATACGCCGGGGGCCCGGCTCGTTGTGCGGGAGAGACGGGCCGCCGACGAGGAGGTGGCGGCGCGGTTGGAAGTCGAGGCGGGGGAGAGGGTGCTTTTCGTGCGGCGGCTTCGGCTGGCGGACGAGCGTCCGATCTTCGTGTGCGACTCGCACCTGCCGATAGGCCGCTTCCCCGCTCTAGAGCATGCGGACTACGGCAGCGTCTCCCTTAGCCGGCTCTTCGAGGAGAGGACCGGGCTCGAGGTCGAGCACGCGCGGCAGTGGATCGGGGCGGCAATAGCCGCCGACGACGTGGCCGGGTTGTTGGAGATACCGGAGGGGGTGCCCGTACTGAGGGTGCGGCGCGTCACCCTGGTCACCGGCGACGCGCCGGTGGAGTCCGTCGAAGCGTACTTCCATCCCGAACGCTACCAGCACTACAACGAGCTCTCCGTCGGACCCGTCGAACTCAGCGTTTAGCGCCGCGCGGCTGGGACGCAGCAGCGTGCGGTACGAGATCGGGCCCTTCCAAACGACGCCGAGACCGCCGCCGCCCAGGGCCTATTCGTCCACTTCTACGTCGAACGCGAGGGCCGCAAAGTGACTCCTCTACCGCAAGAGATGCGGTCGGCGCTGGAGAAGATCCTGGTCGGCTAGGAACCGTCTCCGACGAGGGAGGCGACGCGCGGGGCGACGACCTCGGCGAGTTCTTCGAGCAACGCCTCGTCCTCCGAAGTAAACGCGCCGACCGTGTCGGAATCGATGTCGAACTGGCCGACGATACTTTCTTCGTGCCGGATCAGGACGACTATCTCCGAGCGCGTGTGGATGGAACAGGCCAGGTAGTTCTCGACCTCGCGCACGTCCTCGACAACCTGGTTCTTGTCTTCGGCCACCGCCGTCCCGCAGACGCCCTCCCCGACCTCGATCCGGTCGTGGTCCGCCGGCGCCGTTTTCGGACCGAGCACCAGCACGCCGCCCCGCATCAGGTAGATGCCGCTCCAGTCCCAGGACGGGTGCGCGTCGTGCACCAGCCGCACCGCACCATTTAGCACCTCCTCGTCGGATGCGTCCGAGGCCACGAGCCTCTCGACCTCCGTCTTGAGGTCCTGCCGCAGCTCCGTTCTCTCGCCCATCGGTTGCTCCTCTCTACGATTAGTACGCACCACGACAATAATAACCGCCGGTCCACGTCCGGGCCGATGTTCCGGGATCATAGACACAATAGAGTAGGTCACGGGCCGGAAGTCTGTGCAGCTTGCACGAAGACCGCGGTCCCACCGTTCCCTAATATGTAGGCCCGCGCCCCGGAAGTTCGGGGCGTCTTGCAAAGTCCCACAGAGAAGGCGGTCGAGCGTGGGTCCGATTCGGTCGAGGTTCGCGGCGCTTGCGTGCGGCTTCTCGATGCTGCCCGGCCTGGTGTCGTGTGGTGGGGGCAGCACAGGCGGCGGCTCCGGCGGTGGATCCGGTGATGGCGGTGAGGGCGGGGGAGGCACGTTGACCGTGCTCGCCGGGTCCTCGCTCACGGACGCCTTTGGCGAGTTGGCGAAGACGTTCGAGGAGCAGAACCCGGGCGTGGAGGTACGCCAGAGCTTCGAGTCGAGTTCCACTTTGCTAGCCCAGATACAGCAGGGCGCCCCCGCCGACGTCTTCGCCTCAGCCTCCGAAGAGGAGATGGACACCGCCACGAAGGACGGCCTGGTCGATGGGGAGCCCGAGGTGTTCGTCAAGAACCGCGAGGTCGTCATGGTGCCGAAGGACAACCCGGCGGGTATAGAGGGTTTTCGGGACGTCGCGAAGCCCGGCGTCAAGCTCGTGCTGGCCGAGAGAGGGGTACCGGCCGCGGATTACGCCCTGGAGATACTCGGCAAGGCCGACGAGGAGTACGGGGCCGGTTTCGAGAAGGACGTCCTCTCGAACGTCGTTTCGCGGGAGGCCGACGTACGGGCTTCGGTGAACCGGGTGGTCGTGGGGGACGCGGACGCGACGTTCGGCTACGCCAGCGACTTTACGCCCGACATCCGGGACCGGGTCGACATCGTTCCGATCCCTCCTGACCTGAACATAATCGCGACGTACCCGGTGGCCGCTCTGAAGGACGCGAAGGACCCGGAGCTGGCGCGGAAGTGGGTGAATCTCGTGACGGGCGAGGAGGGCCAGCGCGTGCTGGATAAGTGGGGCTTCGAGCCCGCCGCTTGATGGGCCGGGGAAAGGGCGGCCGGCTTCCCCGGCGTTCGGGGTCTGGCGACGCGCTCGCCTCCGGGCTGGCGGTTGCGGCGCTGGCGCTGCTGGCGGGGTTTATCAGCCTGCCCATCCTGAGCCTCGTCATCTGGACCGTCAGCGAGGACTCGTGGCGGGCGATGGCCTCGCCGGTGGCTCGGGACGCGTTGTTGCTCAGCATCAAGACCACCTCGATCTCGATGGCGATCATCATCACCCTCGGGACGCCCGCGGCCTACGTGCTGGCCCGGGCGGACTTTCCCGGCAAGAAGATCGTCGAGACCCTGGTGGACATACCGGCGGTGCTGCCGCCGTCGGCGGCGGGCATCGCGTTGCTGTTGACCTTCGGGCGGTTTGGCCTGGTCGGGCAGTACCTGAGCGTGTTCGGGATAACGCTTAGCTTCACGACCGTGGCGGTCGTTATCGCCGAAGTCTTCGTCGCGGGCCACTTCTACGTGCGGCAGGCGGCCGTGGGGTTCGCGGGGGTGCGCCGCGACGTGGAGGAGGCGGCCCTGGTGGACGGGGCGGGGCGTCTCTCGGCCTTTACGAAGGTGACGGTGCCGCTGACGTTTCCGGCCCTGATCGCCGGGGCGATGATGGCCTGGGCGCGCGCCCTGGGCGAGTTCGGGGCCACCATCGTCTTCGCCGGCAGCTTCCGGGGCGTCACCCAGACCGTCCCGCTCGCCATCTTCGCCGAGTTTCAGGGCAACATCGACGCCGCCGTGGCCCTATCGGTGCTCGTCCTGGGCTTCGCCTTCGTCGTGATCCTGGCCGTCAGATACCTGACGAAAAAAGCGGTGGATTACGAAAACTAGAGCGGTTTACACCCCTCTAGGCCAGGCCCTCGTCGGTCAGGACCATCACGTCCGTGGCCTTGACGAGGGCCGTTACCTGCTGGCCCACTTCCAGGCCGAGTTCATCGGCGCTCTCGCGGGTGATAAGGGCGACCATGTGGTTGTCGCCAACCTGCAGGGAGACCTTGGCGGCGGCCTCGCCCTTTACTATCTCCGTGATCGTGCCGGGGAGCCGGTTACGGGCGCTCATCTTCATCTGTGTTGTTCCTTTCGGTAGTAGTTGCCAGCAGGCCGAGCTGCAGCGCTAGCCGCGCCCGAGGGTCTTTCAAGTCTAGCCCAGTAAGCTCCTGCACGCGCGTCAGACGGTAGGGGAGGCTGTTGCGGTGCAAGTAGAGCCGGTCCGCCGCCTCGCTCGCGTTGGCGTTGGCGGCGAAAAAGGCCCGAAGGGTCCGGATCAGGTCGCTGCTGTGCTCGCGGTCGTAGGCCTCGACGCGTTCGATCAAGCCCCGGAACGGCCGCAAATCCGCCGAGCGCGCCAAAACTTCGAGCATGGGTTCCGGATCCAAAAACCCCCTCCATCCAGACGCCTGGGCGCCTGCCTGATCGCGCGAAGATTCTACAGCCTGCCCGACGACCCCGTGGGACCCCGCCCACCGAACGCATCCCATTCATGCAAATCCTGTATCGCGGGTCGTGGTAGTGAACGCTGGTGTGTGTCCTCAGCGCCTCCGACTACCCTCTTCGAAACTCGCCAGCTTCGCCCGGCCGGCGAAATGCACAAAAAAACCCGCCGTGCTACACTGCCCGCACTTTCAAGAGAAAGGGGAAAGGGAGCGCAATCGCCGTATTTATGGGGAAAAATCGGCTCATGTAATCTTATTGACGGCGGCTTGGGGATGGCCGGGGGAACGTTGAGGTTAGTGGGAATTGCACAGACGTGGTTTCCGGTCGGGGGACGCGTGAGGGAAAGGAGATAAGGGTTGCGTAGGATCGAGGTAAGCGTAAACGGCGTCACCTACGAGCACGAGGTCGAGCCTCGGTTGCTCCTGGTGCACTACCTGCGTGAGGGGCTAAACCTGACGGGGACGATGGTCGGGTGCAACACCTCCAACTGCGGGGCATGCACCGTGTTGTTGGACGGGGAGTCGGTCAAGTCTTGCACGCTCTTTGCGGTGCAGGCTGACGGGCACGAGATCACGACGGTCCAGGGCTTGCAGACCAACGGCGATTGGCACCCGATGCAGACGGCGTTCCACGAGCAGCACGCCCTGCAGTGCGGGTACTGCACGCCCGGCATGATCCTGGCCTCCGTGAGCTTCCTCAAGGAGAACCCGAACCCGAACGAGGAAGACATCCGGGAGGCCCTGGAGGGCAATTACTGCCGCTGCACCGGTTACGAAAACATCGTCAAGGCCGTGCAGCAAGCCGCCGGCCAGACGAGCTAAAAGGAGGCGCTGGAGTGACCCAGGCACCGGAACGCTACATGGGGGGCGGGCTACTTCGAAAGGAGGACCCGAACCTCTTAACCGGCAAAGCCAACTGGACCGACAATATCAAGATGCCCGGCATGGTGCATTTGTCCATGCTCAGGAGCCCCTTCGCCCGCGCGAAGGTGACGAAGCTGGACGTCTCGGCCGCCCTGGAGAGGCCCGGCGTCGTCGCCGCCTTTACGGGCGCTGACCTCGCGGAGGAGTGGCCCGGCGGCGTGCCGTGCGCGGCGGTGGTCACCGAGGAGCAAAAGACCCCCTTCTTCCCGCCCATCGTCACGGACGAGGTGCGCCACGTGGGCGACGTGGTGGCGGTGGTGGTGGCGAGCGACCGCTACGCTGCCCAGGACGCCCTCGAGTTTATCGAGGTTGACTACGAGCCTCTGCCCGCGATCGTGAACATGGAGGACGCCCTCAAGGAAGACTCCCCGCTGGTTCACGAGGACTTGGGTACCAACGAGTGCTTCACCTACACGGCGAACGTCGGGAACACGGACGAGCTCTTCGACCGGACCGACGATCCGGGCGACGCGGGCGCGGAGATCCGGGGTCCCGAGGTGCAGGGGCAGGGGGACACCGACGAGGCCTTCGCGCGGGCCAACGTGGTCATCAAGGAGCGCTACATCCAGCAGCGTTTGCTCCCGACCGCCATCGAGCCGCGGGCGATGGTCGCATACCCTGACCCCGGGCACGGAGGGTACGTCATCTACACGTCCACCCAGGTGCCCCACCTCGCCAAGATCGTGCTCTCCTTGTCGACCGGTATACCCGAGAACCAGATCAGGGTGGTGGCCCCCGACGTGGGGGGCGGGTTCGGCTCCAAGCTGAACATCTACCGCGAGGAGATCATGGCCGTCGTGCTGGCCAAGAGGCTCGGCGTGCCCGTCAAGTACGTCGAGGATCGCTCGGAGAACTACCAGGCGACCATCCACGGCCGCGGCCAGATCCAGGACATCGAGCTCGCCGCGAACTCGGACGGCAAGATCCTCGGGATGAGGGTGAAGCTTCTCGACGACATGGGCGCCTACCTCCAACTCCTGACCCCGGTCATCGCGGTCAGCGGGGCGGCGATGTTCCCCGGCGTCTACACCTTTGATGCGTTCTCAATCGAGATCAAGGGCGTCTTCACCAACCTGACGCCGACTGACGCCTACCGCGGCGCCGGACGCCCCGAGGCCTGCTACGCCATCGAGAGGGCCATGGATTCCCTGGCCCGCGAGCTCGACATGGACCCCGCCGAGATCCGGCGCAGGAACTTCTACGAGCCGTTCGACGAGCCGACGGCCAACCCGGCGGGCCTGCAGTACGACTCCTTCAACCTGCAGGCGGCTCTCGAC
>JACDFX010000219.1 GCA_013815575.1 Rubrobacter sp. | reverse complement strand
CCCGATGATCCTCGACGACGAAGGGCGGCCGGTCTGGTTCCGCCCCGTGGCGAGGGAGGCCGAGGACGCGATGGACTTCAGGGCGCAGAGCTACCGTGGGGAGCCCGTGCTCACCTGGTGGGAGGGTACCCACGCGGGCTTCGGGGACGGGGAGTACGTGATCTTCGACGTCTCCTACGGCGAGGTCGCCCGGTTCCGCGCGGGCAACGCCTACGAGGGCGACCACCACGAGTTCCTCATAACCCCGCAGGACACCGCGCTCGTCCTGATCTACCACGCGGTGCCGATGGACCTCTCGGCCTTCGGGGGTCCGAAGGCCGGCTCGGTGATGGACGGCATCGTCCAGGAGATAGAGATCGAGACCGGTAGGGTCCTCTTCGAGTGGCACAGCCTCGAACACGTCGGTATCGAAGAGTCCTACTACGAACCGAACCCCGAACAGCAGGAGGCCTACGACTACTTCCACATCAACTCCGCGGACGCGTACGACGAGGGCCACCTGCTGATCTCCGCCAGGAGGACCTCCGCCGCGTACAAGGTGGACCGCAAGACCGGCGAGGTCGCCTGGCGCCTGGGCGGCAAGAGGAGCGACTTCGAGATGGGCCCGGGGACGGAGATGGCCTACCAGCACGACGTCCGCCACCACCCCGAAGGCGTCTTCACGATCTTCGACAACCGGGGCGCAGCGATGAACGAGCAGTCGCGTGGCCTCGTGCTGAAGGTGGACGAGGAGGTAATGACCGCCGACCTCGTCCACGAGTACACCCTCCCCGAAGAGCCGTTCGGCATCTTCCAGGGCAACGTGCAGGTCCTGCCGAACGGCAACGCGTTCGTTGGCTGGGGCAGCGCGCCCTACTTCGCGGAATTCACCCGCGAGGGTGGTCTGCTCTACGAGGTCCGCTTCCCCCCCGAGGTCGAGTCCTACAGGGCCTACCGTTTCCCGTGGAAGGGCCGACCGGAGGACGCCCCGGCCGTCGCCGTCGAGCCCGGGCAAGACGGCCGAACGACCCTGTACGCCAGCTGGAACGGGGCCACGGAGGTGGCCGGATGGGAGGTGCTCGCCGGCCCGGATCCGGAGGGGCTCGAGCCAGTCGGGGCCGCTCCCCGCAAGGGCTTCGAGACCGCCATCTCGTTCACCACAGACGAACCTTGGGTCGCCGTACGGGCCAAGGATCGCTCCGGGCGGGTACTCGGCACCTCCGAGGACCTCAAGCGGGGAAGCTGAGGGCGGTTCGCAAAGGGCTATCAACGAACCTTCCCTAGACTAGAAGGAGCGTCACTCGGGTGAATAAAGGCTAGCAGTAGGGCCAGGGTACGACGCCCCGGCCCTTATAAACGCCTTGCCTGAACTAGAACCCTAGAAACCGCCGACGTACTCACGCACGATGGTGGCGCCGTCCTTGCTGGTGTTTGTGGTGGTCGTCGCGCCGGAGGTGAGCGCGCCTTCGACCGTCGCGGGGCTCGCGGCCGTGTTCTTCGAGAGGTAGAGGGCGGCCCCGCCCCCCACGTGCGGGGCGGCGTGTGAGGTGCCGCTCATCTTGATCGTTCCGCCGCCCTTCTTCGTCGAGAGGACGCCCGCACCGGGCGCCCAGATGTCCACGCAGGAGCCGTAGTTGCTCCAGTAGGGCTCCGCATCCTGTTTGTTGGTCGCGGCGACGGTGGCGATGCCGTTGTCGGTGCCTGCACCCGCCCTGGCCGGGGAGCTCTTGCAGGCGTCCTCGCCCTCGTTGCCGGCGGCGATCGAGTAGAAGATGCCGCTGGCCGCAGAGTTCTTGACCGCGTCGTCAAGCGCCCGGCTTACCGGACCGCCAAGGCTCATGTTGGCGATGGCCGGCTTCTTGGCGTTGGCGGTCACCCAGTCTACGCCCTTGATCACCCCAGAGTAGCTGCCCGAGCCGTCGCACCCGAGCACCTTCACGCCCGTAAGGGGAGCGCCGGGGGCGGCGCCGACCACGGCGCTTGCGTTGTCCTTTGCGGCCACGGTGCCTGCCACGTGGGTGCCGTGGCCGTCGCAGTCGTAGTTCTTGCCGTCCCCCCTGAAGTTGACATGCTTTACCAGGTAAAGGTCGCTGTGCTTGTAGATGCCGGTGTCTATCACGTAGGCGTTGACGTTCGAGACGGCTCCCGAGCCGTTGCCGACCTTCGTAGAGCTGATGTCCGCATCGATCTTGTTGATGCCCCAGGGTAGCGTCTGGGCTTCGGCGTACATCGTCTGGTCGGCCTCGACGTAGTCGACCCTGCTATCGGCGCGCACCTCGTCGAGGCGCCCCTCGGGGATGCGAGCTGCGTAGCCCTTTATGGCGTGCTGGTAGGTGCGGAGCACCTCGGCGCCGTGGCGTTGGGCGTGCTCCCGGGCCACGGCGGTGGGGTCTTGGACCCCGTCCTCAAGCACCACTATGTACCGGCCCGGGATGGCGCCCCCCGGTGGGCCTTGGCCGGGCGTTGTGCCCTCCTGGGCCAGCGCCAGCCCCGCGCAAGAGAGCAGCACAGCTAAGGCCGTCGAAGCCAGCAGCAGAACGTTCCTTCTCATCCCCATACCCCCTCCTCTTATGCGAGGCGGAGGAAGAAAGGCGTCACCTCCCCACCCCCGTGCGCTTCTTTAGTATCGAGGATAGCAGGCGGCATGTCCATTATCGATCAGGTGCCCCGTATTCGGAAACCTTCCCGGCGAACTTCTCAGAACCCCCTACAGGCGAAGTTCGGAGAACGCCCCTCCCACGCTCGGGTGAATAGAGGGAGCGCCGGGCACGGCCGGGTGGCATCATCCGGGCCGTGTGGCAGAAGCTATCCGAGCCTTGGAGAGCTTGCGCGGAGGAGGCGTGGGAGGCCTACCGCTGTGGCTCCTTGCCCATCGGCGCGGTCGTCACCGATGCCCACGGTAACGTCCTCTCCCGTGGGCGCAACCGCATCCACGAACGCTCCGGCCCGTCCGGGGCCGTCTTCGACCACAAGCTCGCCCACGCCGAACTCAACGCCCTGCTCTTTCTCGACCACCGCGAGAACGATCCCCGCGCCTGCGTCCTGTGGACTACCACCGAGCCCTGCCCTTTGTGCGCGGGGGCGGCCCGCATGACCGACGTAGGGGGGCTGCGCTACGCCTCCAGGGAGCCCTGGGGCGGCTCGGCGGCCATGTTCGGGGCGGTCCCCTACCTGAAGCGGGGGGACGTCCGCGTGGTGGGCCCCGAGGACAAGCAGCTGGAGGGGGTGCTCGCCGCCCTACAGGTGGAGCGCTTCCTGCGCCTGGGGCCCGAGATCCTGGGGCGCTTCCTACGGCTCTACGGGGAGGTTATGCCGGAAGCCACCGAGGCGGGCCGGAGGCTGCACCGGTCGGGGGCCTTGCGGGAGATGGGCCGCGAGGGGGCCCCCGTTTCCGAGGTGTTGACGAGGGTGGGCGAGGAGATGACCTCGGCCGCATAGGCGCCCATCCGGTCCCCGGACTTCGGAGAAGGCCCCTTCCACGCACTCCGGTGAATAACTAGGTGGCTCAGGCCTCCTGCTGTTGCCAACGCCGCCTCACGTCGTCCGCGAAGGCCTCGTATTCGCGCACGGGAAGGACTTCCTTTAACTCCAAGTAGCGTGCCATCGGTAGGCCGGCCATCCAGATCTGGTCCAGCTCGTCGTGAGACTCCACGTCAAGAATGGCCAGGACACGCCGCTGTCCGCTGACCTTGTATAGGCCGACGACCTTGCCCGCCTCCTTGGCAGCAAGCGCCGCGTTCGCCTCCTCCTCCCATGCCTCCCACAGCTCGTCTTGCGACATCCCTTTCGGGTCCACGCGCACATCGACGAAGATCAGCACGGCTACCTCCTCCTTCTCGTCCTTTCCTGACCACCATAATGCCAGCGGTTCGAGACCGCTGCATATCGGAAGGCCGAGGTCGGCGACTGTCCCCGGCGGACTTCCGAGAAGCCCCTCGGCGCGAAGTTCGCAGAATGAGCCTTCCACGCACTCCGGTGAATAAGATCCACGCTTCCGCAGATAGCAACAAAAATCACTCGTTTGCGGGATGTGTCGTCCTGCGGGGTTGGAGTAGGGTGTTCCACCAAGGATGGCGACGGTAGGAAGGAGACGCAATGCGGCGAATCGTAGTGCTGGCACTCGGCGTCCTTTTAGCGCTGGCTTCGGCCGCGCCCATGGCCTCTGCGCAGGTAGGGCAGGGTGCCAAGGCGTCAGGGAAGGCCGGGGAGTTGGCAGCCGACTGGTGGCAGTGGGCGTTGTCCGAGCCCGTGGCCACGAATCCGCTGGTCGGCAGCTATATGGACGGACCCCAATGCGACGGTCGGCCCGTGACCGACGTGCCGGGCAAGAAGTGGTTCCTGGCCGGTTCGTTCGACGGCAGCGCGGTGGAGCGCACCTGCACCATGCCGGTGGGAACGCAACTTTTCTTCCCCGTCGTAAATTCCATATTTATCGTCACTGAACCCGGCGAGACCGAAGAGTTGGCGCGCCAGCAAGTCAATGAGTTTATAAACGGTGTGCTGTCCGACCCCAACCTCAGCATGGTCGTTACGGTCGACGGGAAGGAGGTCAAGAGCAAACGGCTAGTTCGCGCGGAGTCCTCCACCTTCACCGTATTCTTACCGGAAGATAACATCTTCGGTGTACCTGCTGGCGAGTATGGCCCTGCGGTAGCCGATTGGCTCTGGGC
>JACDFX010000218.1 GCA_013815575.1 Rubrobacter sp. | reverse complement strand
GTCGACCACGTCGAGCGGGCGCGGTTCTCCGCGCTGACGCCTGGTGAGGTCGGGCGGGCGTTCGACGAGCTCGTCGAGGTTTCGAGGGAGCTTGCGGAGGCGGGGGAGGCGCGGCAGGACATAGACTTGATCTGGGGCGCCACCCTAACCCGGTGGGTCTCGCGCGCCACGAAGCGCTACGGCCCCGCCTTCCTCTCCGTCGGCCGTGTCCAGTCCCCCACCCTCGCCCTCATCGCCGGGCGCGAGAAGGAGCGCCGCGCCTTCGTCACTGTTCCCTACTGGGAGCTGGAAGTCATCCTGAAGAACGGCGAGCCGTTCACCGTCCGTCACGGGACCGCCCGCTTCGAGGAAGAGGCGAGGGTCAACGAGGCCCACGAAAATCTGGCGGACGAGGCGACCGTCACCGAGGTGCAGCAGAAGTCCGCCACCCGCAAGCCGCCGACACCGTTCAACACCACCGCCTTCCTGACGGCGGCGTCAAGCCTCGGCTACAGTCCTTCGAGGGCGGCCCGGCTCGCCGAAGACCTGTACACCGACGGCTACATCTCCTACCCGAGGACGGACAACACCGTCTACCCGCGCTCCCTGGACCTGCGCGAGGTGCTCGGGTTCCTCACGCGCGTCGAGGGGGCCGGCGAGTATGCCGAGAAGCTGCTGCGGGGCGAGAAGCTCTCGCCCACGCGCGGAAAGAAGGAGACGACGGACCACCCGCCGATCTACCCGACCGGCTACGCCTCGAAAGACGCGCTGCGGGACGACCAGTGGAAGATCTACCAGCTCGTCGTCCGGCGCTTTCTCGCCACGCTTTCGGAACCGTCGAAGTCCCTGCGCACCACTTTGCGCTTCGACTCCGGCGGCGAGCCGCTCACGACGGGCGGCACGGTCGTGACCGAGGAGGGCTGGCTCGGGGTCTACCCCTACAGCCGCCGCGCCGACGAGGAGATACCGGGCCTCCACGAGGGCGAAGTCGTGAAGGTCGTGGAGAAGACGATCCACGCCAAAGAGACCCAGCCGCCCGGCCGCTACGGTGCGGGACGCCTCATCAACGTGATGGAGGACCTCGGCCTCGGCACCAAGGCGACGCGGCCGAACATCATCCAGAACCTGTACGACCGCGGCTATGTCCACGACGACCCGCTCGTGCCGACGGAGAAGGGCGTCAAGGTGGCCGAGGCCCTCACGGACTTCGCCTCCGAGATAGCGTCTCACGAGATGACCGCCGAGCTCGAGAAGAGCATGGACGCGATCTCGGAGGGCAAGATCTCCAAGGACACCGTGGTAGACGAGTCCCGCGACGTGCTCCGCCGCGTCTACGACCACCTCCAGAACGTCGAGACGGAGTTCGCGGACATCGTCTGGGAGGGCATCCGCACCGACGAAACCCTGGGCAAGTGCCCCGAGAGCGGCCACGACCTTATAGTCCGCCGCAGCCGCAAGAGCCGCAAGCGCTTCGTCGGCTGCTCCGGCTACCCTGACTGCCACGTGACCTACCCGCTGCCGCAGCGGGGTGAGATCATCCCTCTCGGCACCGAGTGTGACGCCTGTGGCTCCCCGGAGATAAAGGTGCTCGGCGGCAAGCGCCCCTGGATAACCTGCATCAACATGGACTGCCCGAAAAAACTGGCCCAGAAGGAAGCGGCCGAGAAGGCCAAAGCGGAAGCGGAGGGGGAGAGCCCATCAGAGGAGAGCGCGAAGGAACCGGTGAAGTCCACCACGTAGCGGAGAGGCTCAACCTCGACGGGCTCCATGAACGCCCCACCAGACCGCCGTCGCGCCTGACCAAGGTTGGCGGTTACCTCCTCATCCTCGCCATCGCCGTCGTGGTTTGCTATTCTGCCGCGTTATAGTTAAGGTATAAGAAGAAAGCGTTAAAAAGTGAGAAGGCATTGACCCCCATAATCGGCGTAACGGCCACATTGAAAGAGGACGTGGACCAGGTGGCGGAGCGCCCGCTGGGGCACTTCGTCCGGGCCGACCTGGACTACGTCGCCGGGGTTGCCGAGGCCGGTGGTGCTCCTGTGGTGTTGCCGCCGATAGGGGAGAGGAGCATGGCCGAGGCCGTGATCGGGGGCCTCGACGGGTTGCTACTCAGCGGCGGCAGCGACCTGGACCCCGGCTACTACGGCGAGGAGGCATCGCCGGAGCTCGGGCCGACCATACCGGAGCGGGACGCTTTCGAGGTCGCGCTTTTGGAGGTTGCGTTGCGGCGCGGGGTACCCGTCTTCGGCATCTGCCGGGGCCTGCAGGTCCTGAACGTGGTGCTTGGTGGGACGCTCTACCAGGACCTTCCCTCCCAGTTCGACGGGGAAGTTTTGAAGCACCGCCAGACCACGCCCAAGTGGCAGGCCACGCACGAGGTCGAGGTGCGGGATGGGTCGTATCTCGCGGAGGTAGCGGGGCGGGGTGTCGTGAAGGTTAACTCTTACCACCACCAGGGGATCAAAGCCCTCGCCGACGGCCTCGTGGTCTCGGCCCGTTCTTCTGACGGCGTGATCGAGGCGATAGAGGGCACGGACCTCTCGAATCTGTGGCTGGTGGGCGTGCAGTGGCACGCGGAGGCGATGCGCGGGAGGAGCCGCCAGCAGCGCGCCCTCTTCGAGGCCCACGTCTCCGCCGCTGAGCACCACGCCCGGCGCCAGGCCGCGGCGTAGGGCGGAAAGCCGCGAGGCCCCCGCAAGCCGCTCCCGCCCGGGGGCTCTTCGTTACCATCGAGGGCCTCGACTTCTCGGGTAAGTCCACGCTCGTCCGCGCGTTGAAGGATTCTCTGGCTGGCACGGGCACGCATTTCACGCGGGAGCCCGGCGGTACTCCCGTGGCCGAGAGGATCCGGGAAATTCTGCTCGACCCCGAGGCCGAGATGGACGCCTGGACGGAGGCGTACCTGTACGCGGCGGCGCGGGCCGACCACGCGCGGGTGGAGATCCTACCCCGTCTGGAACGCAGCCAGGTCGTCGTCTGCGAGCGGTATCTGGACTCCAGCCTCGCCTACCAGGGCTTCGGGAGGGAACTCGGGGCGGAGGCCGTGCGCGGGCTAAACGCCTACGCCGTCGGCACCGTGGTGCCGGACAGGACCTTCTACCTGCGCCTCGGCCCGCAAGAAAGAGAACGGCGGGCAAAAGAACTCGGGGCCCCGCTGGACAGGATCGAGGTCGTCGGCGCGGGCTTCATGCGCCGGGTGGAGGAGGGGTTCGAGGATCTGGCGCGCCGGGAGCCGGGTAGGATCCTGGTCCTCGATGCGTCCCTCTCGCCGGTGGACCTGGCGGAGTTGGTCGTGGGGGAGATGCAAGGGCTGCAATATACTCGTGGCGACGGAACCCTCTAAGGAGGATCGTGGACCGCGAACCGGACAAAGGCAGAACCGGACAGTACGTTGGCACCGGTGTCTGCGTGGGTGTTGCCTTCCGCACGCGGATAGGTGGGGTCTCTTTGATCCGTCGGGACGGGGAAGATGGCTGAGATAGAGACGTTTAGCGGCATACGAGGTAATGTCGCGACCATCCGGCTGCTCGAGAACGCGCTCTCGACCGGGAAGGTGGCGCATGCGTTCATCTTCTTCGGGGCACCGGGGGTCGGCAAGCGGACCGTGGCGCGGCGTTTCGGGGCGGCGCTGGTGGCTGGTGGGGATGCGGGCGCTGAGGACCGGGCGCGCCGGGGGCTGCACCCGGATCTCGCGGAGGTTCGGCCCGAGGGGGCGTTCACGACCATCGGTCAGGTGCGCGAGATCCTGCGCCTCGCCGCCAGCCGGCCTTTCGAGGGCGCGCGCCGGGTGTTCATCCTGGAGGCGGACACGCTGAACGTGCAGGCGGCCAACGCCCTCTTGAAGACGCTCGAGGAGCCGGAGGGCGAGGCGGTCTTCGTCCTGCTCGCCACCTCGCGCGAGGGGGTGCTGCCGACGATCCTCTCCCGCGCCCAGGCCGTCAGGTTCAACCCCGTACCGACCGCCGAGGTGGAGGAGTTCCTGCGCGCCCGCGGGGCGGAGGAGCCGGTGCTTGCGGCGGCGCTCGGGCGGGGGAGCGTGGGGCTCGCGTTACGCTACGCCGAGGACGCGGAGCTTGCGGAGCTCAGGCGGGCGGTCTTCGGGGCGGGGTTCTCGTTCGGGGAGGACTTCGAGGGGCGTCACGGGGCGGTCGAGGGGATCGTGGCCCGGGCTGAGGCGCTTGGCGCCGCGCGGGAGAAAGTGGTGCTCGCCTCCTTCGAGGAGCCGGACCGGCGGGCGAAGGAGGGGGCTAAGCGGGCCGGGAAGGCCGCGCGGGACGGGGCGGTTCGCGAGGCCCTGGACCTCCTCGCCCTGATCTACCGCGATGCGGGGGCCGTCGCCGCGGGAGCTGCGGAGCTCGCGGCGAACGTGGACCGGCTCGAGGAGCTTCGGGCCAGGGTCGGGGAGCACCCGGGCGCGGACTGGGCGGGGGCGGCGTTGGTATTGGGGGAAGTGCGGGCGGCGCTTGCGTATAATGTCTCCCCGGAGGCGATTCTGGAGGTGGCGCTATCGCGGATACGGCGGAAAGTACTGGAACCCTTCCTCGGCTCGTAGACGTCCGTATCCCGGGCTGGGGCGTAGCCCGCCTCTGCTACGCCCGCGACCTCGACCTGCGGGTAGGCTACCGGGTCGTCGTCGCCACGGAGGTCGGGAACTTCGTGGGACGTGTCGCCC
>JACDFX010000217.1 GCA_013815575.1 Rubrobacter sp. | reverse complement strand
CCCTCTCAGGGGTCGGGGAATGGGGCTGGTCGTGGGGGTGGTAGGGTTGCTCGCCACCCTGCAGCTCGTCTATCGGATGCTCGTGCCGCCTTTCGGGGGCGCCATTCCGTCAGACGCGGGGATTATCGGGGGCGGCTGCCTGTACTATTGTTCTCCCTCTCAAGCCGCGCCGGCGGACCTCCTGCTCGGGATCTGGCTGGCCTTCCTCGGCTGCCTGGCGGTGACGGTCGGCGGGTTCGTCTACGCTTACAGCCGGGAGGCCCAGCAGGCTCCGGCCAGGCCGTGGGTCGCCCAGGCGCAGGGCGGCATGAGCCCGTGGCTGGGGCTTGCGGCCCTCGGCGCCGTGGGACAGTTCGTATTCGGCTACACTTTCTTCACGTTCTTCACGACCCCGGGAGATAACGGCGGAGAGGTGAACTGGAGCGGCTGGCTGCCGACACCCCACACCAGCAGCCTGGTCCTGTTGATGAGCGTGTTGATCGTGGGCCTCGTGGTGATCGCCGCCCGCGGACGCTCTCCGCTGGGGCCGGCGGCGCTGGGCGTAGCGGTAGCGGTGCTCGGGCTCGTCTCTACCAGCCGGATCTTCTACCGAATCGTCAGTTCGCCTTTTGGCAACGACGCATCAGAGATAGGCGTAGCGGCGTACCTGGCCCTTCTTGCGGCCATCTTGGTAGTCGTCGCGGGAGCTGTGCACGCTTTCATGCAGCGGGGAATAGCTGGAGCAGCTGCGTCAAGTCGCGTAACCTAGAGGAGATGCCAAGGGCCGGGGAGACGTACTCCCCGGCCCGCCTTTTGCCCAACTTTCGCGACGTTTAGTGGGGCACCAGCTCGCGCTCTTCCTGGGCCTCGGTCGCCACCTCCGGAGAGGTTCCGGAAGGCTCGTTGGCGCCGGGAGACCCTCCCCAGCGACGGAACATCCACACCCCAGCGCCCACGAAAACTCCAAGCGCCAGCGTCAGGGTCAAGGCCTCGGCGGGCGCGGGGGTTCCCAGCATGTCGATCGAACCAGCGCCAACAGGAGCGCCGCACAGCGCCGCGTTCCGGGACAACTGCTTCAGGTCAACGTAGATTATCTTGCGGATGTCCATCCCGATCTCCTCCCTCTCTAACTGTGCCGGATGTTATCATTGGCGGCTGCTTGGTACTAGTATGCAGCGCACCCGCGTGGGCTAACCGTGTAGGTTAACCGCCGGGATCACGCCTCTCAGAGATGTACGGTTTGATATCGAGTATCGGGGTGCCGTCGAGCATGTCCAGTCCCTTGACTCGAACGCTCGCGCCTTCGACCCCGAGAACCTCCAGGACCGACATCCCTATGGGGTTTGGACGAACCGGCGAACAGATGCTGAATATCCCCGTCTCCTTTCCGCTGTGTGGAGGGGTCTGTCGCAGAAGCTCCGCAGAGAACTCAGGACTTCGGTGAAAGTTAAAGAGCACGACGATCCGCTGCCCCCGTTCGACGTCCGCGAGCCCTTCCAGATACCTTTCGTCGATGACCAGTTCTCCTTCTAACTCGGAGCGCCGCCAGCTCCGAGGCACCTCCTCCGCCTCCACCCGCACGAAGCCGATCGGTTCCAACTCGATGCTCAAGTACGGGTCCGTATACGAGAGATGAAGGCCATCTGGTCGTTCTCACTGCCCCTTTTGGAGGCTTGCCCGGCACTTGCTAGAATAAAACCATGCCCATAGAACTCTACACTACGGTGGGATGCCCCTACAGCGAAGCCGCCCGCGAGGACCTCGAATGGCGCGGCGTGGACTTCGTGGAGTACGACGTGGAGAGAGACCCCGAAGCTTACACGCGGATGCTTGAGATCACGGGCGGCAACCGGACCGTACCCGTGATCGTCGAGGAGGGCAAACCCGTCCAGATCGGCTGGATGGGTCGGGGGTGCTTTATATAGATACTATCGAGAGAGCCAGCGGGCCACGTCCGGGGCGAAGTACGTGACGATAATGTCGGCGCCGGCCCGCTTGATGCCTGTCAGAGCTTCGAGGACCGCGGTCTTCTCGTCCAGCCAGCCGTTCTGGGCTGCGGCTTTGATCATGGCGTACTCCCCGCTCACGCTGTAGGCGGCCACGGGCAGGTCGGTCGTCTCCCGAACGCGGCGTACGACGTCGAGGTAAGGGAGCGCGGGCTTGACCATGACCATGTCTGCACCCTCCCCCACGTCGAGATCTACCTCCAGCAAGGCTTCGCGGGCGTTGGCCGGGTCCATCTGGTAGGAGCGGCGGTCGCCGAACTGGGGGGCGTTGTCGGCGGCCTCGCGGAACGGGCCGTAGAAGGCGGAGGCGTACTTGGCGGCGTAGGCCATGATCGGGGTGTTCTCGAAGCCCTCGTTGTCGAGCTCCGCCCTGACTGCCGCCACCCGCCCGTCCATCATGTCAGACGGCGCCACTATATCCGCGCCGGCCTCGGCGTGGCTCGCCGCCGTGCGGGAGATGAGCTCCAGGCTGACGTCGTTGAGGACCTGGCCCGTATGCTTCTCCACGACCCCGCAGTGACCGTGGCTCGTGTATTCGCAGAGGCAGACGTCGGTGACGACCAGGAGCTCCGGGACGGCGTCCTTTATGGCCCGGGTGGCGAGCTGGACGATACCCTCCGGGTCGTAGGCGCCGCTGGCGGCCTCGTCCTTCTCACCCGGAATGCCAAAGAGGAGAACGCCGGGGATGCCGAGGTCGTAGGCACGCTTCGCCTCCTCGACGGCGTGGGTGATGGAGAGCTGGAAGACGCCGGGCATCGAGCCCACGGGGCTCTTCACATCCTCCCCAACCGTCACGAACATCGGGTAGATAAAGTCCTGCGGCGAGAGTCGAGTCTCCCGCACCAGACCACGAAGGGCGGCGGTGCGCCGTGTGCGGCGAAGGCGTTGCGTGGGGAAGGCCATCTAGGATCTCCTTATCGAGACGTACGCGTAGCCTGCTTCAGGATACCGCTATCGTACTACGAGGTCTCGGCCCTCCGAAGACGCCGCGACAAGGTGTAGTCGAAGATGGTCAGGCCGATCATGGAGACGAGACCTCCGCGCGCGGGTTTGCCGCGGCGTTTCCACCGCCAGGACCCGGGCGTAGCTTGCGGCGAGCACCGCGTTCAGGACCGCCCGCGCCACCATCCATCTCGAACGGCGGCGATCCAGCAGCAGCCCAAGGCCGACGATCAGATCGCTCGCGCCAATGGCACGCGCCAACCGTCCCCGGGTTCCCCACCCCAGCAACGCGGCGCTCCGGAGAGTCGCGAGCGTCAGGGCGAACCCCATCCCGAGGCTTATCCAGCCGATTATCGAAGCCAATTCTTGTAGCGGGACACCCGTTCTTCGGGACACGTCCCCTACCTCGCGTCCTTGGCTGGATCAGTGGCGAACAGGTTGACGACCGCCTCGATCAACCCGGGGATGGTGTACTCGGCCGCCTCGGCGTCCACCCGGAGGCCATGACCCCGGGCGGTGCCCGCCGTGATCGGGCCAATGCACGCGACCTGCGTCCCGGAGAGCAGCCGCCCCGACTCGTCGGGGCCGAAGGCGGTGACGAAGTTGTCCACGGTGGAGCTTGCGGTAAAGGTCACGCAGTCGATCGTTCCCGCTTCGAGCTCGCGGGCGAGCACATCCCGACCCTCAGCGGAGGAAACGGTCTCGTAGGCGGGCGGCACGACGACCTCGGCGCCGGCCTCGCGCAGTTTCTGGGGCAGGATCTCTCTCGCCACCTTTGCGCGCGGGATCAGGACGCGTTTACCGGCAATCTCGTCTTCCTTGATCGCCTCGATCAGCGCCTCCGCCCTGAACTCCCCGGGAACCACGTCCACCATCAGCCCCACCGCTTCGAGCGCCTCTGCCGTGGCGGGACCAATAGCCGCGACCTTCGCCCCGCGCGAGATGGCCCGCAGATCGCGGCCGTGGTAGCGGAGACGCTCCATGAAAGCCTCCACGCCGTTCACGCTCGTAAAGACCAGCCAGTCGAACGAGTCGAGGCCCAGGATAGCCCCGTCGAGAGGACCGAAGTCCGCCGGCGGCCTCACTTCGATTGTGGGGAACTCGCGCACCTCTGCGCCGAGACCTTCCAGCTCCGCCGAGAGCTCACCGGCCTGCGCCCTCGCCCTCGTGACCACGACGCGCCGACCGAAGAGCGGGCGTCTTTCGTACCAGCCCAGGCCAGAATCACGCAGGTCGACCACCCCGCCGACGACCGTGATGGCGGGCGGTTTTAGCTTCGCCTCGGCGACCCGCTCGGCGATGTCTTCAAGCGTACCAGTGACGGTTCGTTGCTCCGGGAGGGTGCCCCATCGCACGACCGCCACGGGCGTCTCGGGGCTCCTACCGGCGGCGAGCAGCTCCGAGGAGATCTCGCACAGCCGTCCCACGCCCATGTAAAGGACCAGCGTGTCCGCGCCGTTAGCGATTCCTTTCCAGTCCACGTCCGAACGGCCCTTGGTCGGGTCCTCGTGCCCGGTGATAAACGCGACGCTCGTGGAGACGTTTCGGTGCGTCACCGGGATGCCGGCGTAGGCCGGGGCCGCTACGCCGCTGGTCACGCCCGGGACCACTTCGAAGGGGATGCCGGCCTCGATGAGCTCCAGGGCCTCCTCGCCGCCGCGCCCAAAGATGTATGGGTCGCCGCCCTTCAGGCGGACCGCCGTCTTTCCTGCGCGGCCAAGCTCGACGAGGACGCGG
>JACDFX010000216.1 GCA_013815575.1 Rubrobacter sp. | reverse complement strand
TGCCCCGGCCCTGCTACCGCCGCCCTTGCGAGCATCCGTGGACGAAGTCGCTGACGGGGCCGCCTCTTCCGCCTGGCCGTTCGGACTACCCGCGTCCGCGTCCGTAGCAGGCTCCGCGGCGGGCTCCGTCGCGGGGGCGTTCCGCCGGGGCCTCTGTTGCGGACCCTGTTGGGCGTCCTGGCGCTCGCCCTGGCGGGCGTTCCCGGGGCGGATGGGGGTCGGCCTGTCCGCGGCTCCGGCCCTGGCCCCGCTGGAGCCGCGCGACGACCTGTCGTGGCCGGAGGAGGTCTGGGGAGATCCGCCGTCGTCGCCTTCGGAGAGCTCTTCGAGGGCGGTGGCGCCGACGTTGACGGCGTCGCGGAGCGCCCTGGCCTTGGCCCTCGTCTCGGCCATCCGGATGACGTGCGGCGCTATGTTCCGCCCGACGTTGTCGGGAGAGGCGTCGCCTATGCCGGAGAACTTACGCCCGTCCTCCATCTCGCAGATGGCCTTTACGATCGCGACGTTGCCGTTCTCGGAATCGGGGACCTGCAGAAGTTCGGTGTCTATGCCGCGCAGGCCCTGGGTGTGGGCTTCGTCCAACAAACCCTGGAACAAGACATATTGTTTTCCTTGCCTCGTAATCATGAATTCGTCCCTCACAGGCCGCGCCTGACTTCGGCCTCGCGGTAGTCCTCGCCTTCGAGGGAGATCCAATCGCACATCGAGATGATCCTGCTCGCCGTCCTCTCGCCTAACTGGGCGGCGAGGTCCTTGGGCCCCGTGTTTGACGTGAAGATGGTCGGTAACTCCTCCCTGTAACGGTGGTTGACGATGACGAAGATGCGCTCCCTGACCCAGTCGTTTGCCCTCTCGGCCCCGAGGTCGTCGAGCAGGAGCAGATCGGCGTTCTTTACGGAGTCCATCCACTCGTCGATATTCCGGCCCGGGTTGTTGTACGTCCCGCGCATGTTGTCTAGAAGCTCGGGTACGGTCACGAAGAGCGCGGGCACCCGCTTGCGCGCTATAAGCTCGTTCATTACCGCCACGGCGAGATGTGTTTTGCCGGTCCCCACGTCGCCGACGAAGTACAGCCCGCGGCCGGCGCTCCGGTTCTCGTCCCACTCCTTCAGGTAACCCTGGACCTTCTCCACGGCCCTGGCCGCGGCGGGGCTGACGTAGGGCTTGAAGCTGGTGAGGGTGTAGCCCTTCATGCGCTTGGAGAGGCCGCTCTTCTCCCTGAGGGCGCCGACGCGGGCGTTGCGGCGCATGAGGTCCCACTCGCGGCGGTCGTTCTTGTTCTCGCACTCGGGGGTGCAGGGGTGGTAGTACCACTCGCCGCCCTTACCGTACTTCCTCTGAAGGGCGGGGGGGAACTCGACCCACTCCGCGGTCAGCTCCTGGCCACAGTGGGGGCAGATCTGGTCGTCCAGCCTGAGTACCTCCGCGGGCTTACCCCTCTTCCCCGAAGAGCCACTCGTAGCCTTCCCGGCGCCTGGCAGCAGATTGTCTATCCTCTCCACCTCTCACCCCCCCTCCAGCTTCTCGTACCTTCAACGCCCCGCCCTTTACGGCCCCACTCTCCTGGACGAGCCTGAGCTTGCGGTCCTGCTCGAACCGCTCAACGTCCTCAACGGTCTTCACACCCCGCTCGACCCACCGCTCCAGTATGCTCCTGACGTACCCCACCCGCCGGGCGTCCCGCTCGCTGGCTATCTTCAACGCCTCCCGCACCGCGTCGGGCGTCAGCCCGTCCCGACCGCAGTACCCGTTCAAAAACTCCAGGATGTGCGGCGCCGGCAAGGTCCCCATGAACCGGAAGTAGTCATCCGCCGACACCCCCTCAGGCTCAGCCCGCACGACCTGCACGTCCCGAACGGGCGCTTCACGAACAGACGCTTCACGAACAGACGCTTCGTCCCTCTCTTCCCGAACGACTCCACGGGGGCGCTCCAGCCTGGCCTCCTTCGGCCGCGACGTCCCCGCCGGCGGATGCTCGGCGACCTCGAGCCAGCCCTCCCGCTCGACGACGAACCCGGCCTCTACCAGCGCCTCGAAGGCCTCCTCCACACCCTCTGGGGTGGAGCGCAAGAGTTCGGCCAACTCCTCGACTTCGACGGCGTCGTGCCCGACGTCCGGCAGGGCGCGGAGCAACTCGTAGAGGGCGACGGCGACGGCGCCTATGTGGGGCATCCAGCGCACGTACAGCCGGGCGCGGCCTCCCCGCGCCCGCGTCTCACCCGGCGGTGTGAGCTTGAGCCTCTCCATCCTGCACGCCAGTATAAGAGCTTCGCCGCACGCTGGCTACGCCGGCTTTCAGCTTTCCGGTGGGCGGCGTTGACCCTGGCGTTGTGCAGGGCTTTTCTAGAATGGCGCGTCCGAGGCACGCCCCGGGCGCTTCCGGCTGAAAGCGGGGCCCGAAGGGTGCAGCGTGCTACTCGGCGGCCGGTTCGTTGTCCGGGAGGATGCGGTCGGAGGCGTCTATGCCCGGGATCAGGCCCTGGCTGGCGGCGAGGCCGAAGAAGAGGGCGGCGACGCAGAGGAGGACGGTTACGGTGCCGAGGCGCCTGGAACCGAGAAAGTAGCCCAGTATGCCGAGGGCCGCGCCGACGGCGCCGACCGAGACGTTCGTGGTGCCTCCGAGGAAGGCCGCCAAGATACCGCCGATGCCGAAGAGGAGGCCAACCACGCAGGAGATCCTGCCGGCCAGGAGCATTACCTGCTGCTCGCGGCCGGCTCCCCTCTCCTCGGCCGGTCCCCCGAGGTCTTCGCTCGGTCTCCTGCTGTCCCTGTTATCAGTCAATATCGCCCCCGTCGAGTGTGTTCGGCCGGCCCGGTCAAAGCGTACCCGGTCGGGGTACTAGTATAATCCCCGTCTTGTGAGGTTCGAGCGCGCACTGCCGGGCACCAACGAGGTCTTCGGGCCGGACGGCCTGCCGCGCCCGATCTACGAGGGTGTCTTCGACGAACTCGAGGGTGCCGGACCAGCGCGCTGGGAAGCGAAGAGGGCCGAGGCCCACGAGACGCTTCTCGAAGAGCAACACGCCTTCGGGGTGATGAGCGGTGACAAGACGCACCCGACGGATTGGATCCCACGCATCGTCCCCGCCTCGGACTGGGCCCGCCTCCGAGACGGCCTCGAACAGCGCCTGCGCGCCATAAACGAGTTTCTCCGCCGCCTGGAGATGGGCAAAGAAGAGATCGTCCCGCAGGAGGTTCTCGAGAGCAGCATCCTCTATGACACTGGGACACCCAACCGCTTCGGGCCGGTGCCGGTGCGCCAGATCGCCTTCGACGTCGTCGCCGTCGAGAGCCGCAGGGAAGGCCGGACCGGCGGCTGGGAGTACCTCGTCATAGAAGAGAACGCCAAGATGCCCGTGGGCCTCGCCGCCATGACCCGCCGCAGGAGGATGGGAGAGGAGATCTTCTTCCCCAAGACCTACGCGGGTCTCCCGGTCTACCCGCTCGACGGCTGGCTCGCGCGCCTCGGGGATTCCCTGAGGGCCGCCTCCCCCAAGGGCCCGGAGGCCACACTAGCCGTCGTCTCCAGCGGCCCCGCGGACCAGTTCTACCTGGACCACCACATCTACGCCCACGAGATGAACGCGATCCTCGCCGAGACAAAGGAGTTGGAGGTTTCAGGGAATTTCCTAGTCCACCGGCCGACCGGACGCCGCATAGACGTGATCTACGAGCGCGTGGACGAAGATACGCTCTACGCGGAGGTACCTGGCCTCCTCGAGTGCCACCTGAATAGCGGGGTCCACGTCCTCTTCGCCCCCAACTCCGAGGTCATAGACGACAAGGGCGTCGGCGTTTTCGTACCCGAGATGGTGCGGCGTTATCTGGGGGAGGAGCCCTTGATAGAGAACGCCCGCACCTGGTCGCTCGCGGTCGAGGAGGACCGGCGCTACGTCATGGACAACTTCGCCGACCTCGTCGTCAAGAGCCGGGGCGGCTACGGCGGCAAGGAGGTCATGATCGGGCCTGAGGAGACACGGGAGGGCGTCGAGAAGTTCCGCCGGATGGTCGAGAAAAACCCCATCGAGTATATAGCCCAGGAGACCATAGACTTCTCCACCCACGTCCTCTGCGAGGCGGACGAAGCCGGCGAAGGTTTCCTCCTGCGCGACTCCTACGCGGACTACCGGGTGCTCGTGCTCGCGCCGGACCCGGAGGACCCGGGCGTGGTTGAGGCCGTGCCTGGCTCGTTGAGCCGGGTGGCGGCGCCGGGCAAGCACGTCGTCAACATCTCCAGCGGGGGCAAGATGAAGGACACCTGGGTGCTCGAAAGGTGAGCTACGGCGACCTCATAAGGGATGCGTTCGTGATCTCCTGGCGCAACAAGTTCCTCTGGTTCTTCGGCTTCTTCGCGGGGGGCACGGGCACGAACTTACTTGGCAACGTCCCGTCGGGGGGCGGCAACTTCGACGGCGGCGACTTCGAGCAGTCGGGCTCGGGGGCCTCCGGCCTCGCGGCTCAGTTGGGCCCGGGTATTTTCGACAACGTGGCGCTGGTCGTCGCGCTCGTCGTGGTGGTGGTCCTGGTCGTCTTGTTGTTCGTAGCGATGACCTTGATCTCCCAGGGGGCGCTGGCCGAGAACGTGGCCGCCATTGACCGGGGCGAGGGGCGCAGGTTCTCATCCGGCTGGCGGGCCGGGCTCCGAAACCTCTGGCGCGTGCTCGGGTAC
>JACDFX010000215.1 GCA_013815575.1 Rubrobacter sp. | reverse complement strand
GTCGTTACGGGACAGAACGCCGTCGACGTGGCCCAGGCCTTCAAGGAGTACGCGGACTTCGACGGGATGGTGCTGACCAAGCTTGACGGCGACGCCCGCGGAGGTGCCGCGCTCTCCGTCGTCTCTGTGACGGAGCGGCCGATCCGGTTCGCTTCAGAGGGCGAGAAGATGGGGGAGTTCGACTACTTCTACCCGGACAGGATGGCCGGGCGCATCCTCGGGATGGGCGACGTGATGACGCTCATCGAGAAGGCCGAGCAGCAGATGGACAAGGATGAGGCCCAGGCCGATGCCCAGAGGCTCATGAGCGGCAAGTTCACGTTCGAAGACTTTCTCAAGCAGATGCAGATGATCAAGCGTATGGGACCCATCTCGGGCCTGCTCGGCATGATCCCGGGCCTCGGCAAGCAGCTAAAAGGTGTCGAGATAGACGACAATCAACTCGCGAGGGTCGAGGCTATGGTAACCTCGATGACCGTCAAGGAGCGCCGCAACCCCAAGTTGTTGCAGAACCCGAGCCGGGCGCGTAGGATCGCGCGCGGCTCCGGCGCCACCCAGCAGGACGTGCAGAAGCTCGTCAAGCAGTTCGGCGAGATGCAGAAGATGATGAAGCAGATGGGCAAGGGCGGCGGGATGCCGAAGATGCCCGGAATACCCGGACGCAGATGACAAAGTTCGAGAGGAGACAGGTATGGCGGTAAAGATCAGGCTCGCGAGGCACGGCTCGAAGGGGAAGCCTTTCTACCGGATAGTGGTCGCCGACGCGCGCAGCCCGCGCGACGGGGCGTTTATCGAAAGGATCGGCACCTACGATCCGCAGACCGAGCCATCTGACATAAAGGTGGACGCCGAGAAGGCCCGCGACTGGATCGGCAAGGGCGCCCAGCCCACCGACCAGGTTCGCAACCTCCTGAAGATCTCCGGCGTTCTCTAGTACGTCATGGAACAACTGCAGAACTTACTGCTCCTCCTGGTCCGTCCCATAGTAGACGAGCCCGAGAGGGTGGAGGTCGTCGCCAGCGAGTCTGAGAACCGGGTGGACCTAGAGTTGACCGTGGCGCCGGACGACGTCGGGAAGGTTATAGGACGCGGCGGGCGCACGATCCGGGCCATCCGAACGGTCGTCAAGGCCGCCTCGGTGAACGCCGGCAAGCGCGTGAACGTGGAGGTCGCGGACTAGCCCCCGTGTCAGATCTCCCCGACCCGGTGACCATCGGAGTCGTCGTCGGAACTCACGGTGTGCGCGGCTCCGTGCGGGTGCGGCCCTCCGGCTCCGGCGACCACCTGCGAGAGGGCGTCTCCCCGCTAGTAGCCGGCCTCCGGCGCGCCATCCGGCGCTCACGCCCCACCCCGAAAGGCTTCCTCCTGGACCTCCAGGGCATCACCGACCGACCGTCGGCGGTCGGCCTCAAGGGGGAGCCGCTCCTCCTTGACAGGTCGGAGCTCGACAGCCCGGACGCGGGCGCGTTTTACGTCGGTGACCTCGTCGGCGTAACGGCGATGGACGAAGCGGGGGAGAGGGTTGGCGAGGTGAAGGAGACCTTCGAGACTGCGGCGCACGAGGTGCTCGTGATCCGAACCGGCGCGGGGGACCTTTTCGTACCCTTCACGATGGAGCACGTCCCCGGCCTGGACCTGAAGGCCGGTCGGCTAATCGTGCGCCCACCGGAGTAGGGCATTGAAGAACATCGACGTCTTCTGCGTTTTCCCCGAGGCCGTGGACGCGGCCCTGCGCGTCGGCGTGGTCGGGCGCGCGATAGAACGGGGCCTCGTCGGCTACCGGAGCTTTGATCTCAGGGCCTTCTCCCCGAACGGCCGCATCGACGACATGCCCTATGGGGGCGGGGCCGGGATGGTCGTGCGGGTGGACGTCGTCGCCCGCGCCTTCGAAGAGGTCTACGGCGTGCCGGGCAGGGAGGTTAGAAACGCGCGGCGGGTCGTGCTCACGGAGCCCGCCGGGCGTCCGCTCGTTCAGGGTTACGTGGACGAGGTGGCCGCCGGGCCGGATTTGACGGTCGTGTGCGGGAGGTACGGGGGCGTGGACGAGCGGGTGTGGACGGGGCTCGCCACGGAGGCCGTCTCGCTCGGGGATTTCGTGCTGTCGGGAGGAGAAATAGTGGCTGCCGCGCTCGCGGATGCGGTGGTCCGGCGCCTGGACGGGGTGCTCGGCAACGCCGAGAGCCTGCTCAACGAGTCTTTCTCCGGCGAGGGCGTGGTCGGGCCGCCGATGTACACGCGGCCGGCCGCCTGGGATGGAGAGAGGGTGCCCGGCGTGCTATTATCCGGCAATCATGCACAGATCCGCGCCTGGCGCGAGCGGGAATCGCTCGGCAGGGCGGGGGCGAGGGGGACCGGCCGACGGTCTCCGTAACCGTTCGCAGGGACACCCACGAGAGGGGAACACCAATGATAACCAGTGAGAATTTGCAGCAGCGGGACGTCGTCTTCAAGCCGGGCGACACCGTGAAGGTGCATTACCGCGTGATTGAGGGCAACCGCGAGAGGGTCCAGGTATTTGAAGGCCTCTGTATCGCCCGCAAGGGCGGTGGCATCGACGAGACGTTCATGGTCCGAAAGAACTCCTTCGGGGTGCACGTGGAGAGGATATTCCCGCTTCATTCACCGAAGATCGCGCAGATAGAGGTCTCCCGCCGGGGCGCCGTGCGCCGCGCGAAGCTCTACTACATCCGCGACAAGGTTGGCAAGAAGGCCCGCGTAAAGAAGGCCCGCTAGGCCCGAATCTCCTATGCCGGCCGCCCGGGGCAGCACGGTACGCCGCCCGGACGCGGCCCCGCTCTACGCCTTCGACGCGGCCTGGACGCTCGAACGCGGCGGCCCGCTAGCAGGCGCTGACGAGGCTGGCCGCGGCGCCCTTGCCGGGCCACTGTTCGCCGCGGCCGTCGTCCTGGGCGAGACCCAGCTCTCGAGGGTCAACGACTCGAAGGTGCTCAAACCCGGTCCCCGGGAAGAGGTCTTCGTGGAGATCCTACACCGGGCCGAGGCCGTCTCCGTCGTGGCGTTACCGGCGTGGTGGATCGACCGCCACGGCCTCGGACGCGCCAACCGCGAAGCCCTCACGCGGGCCATCGAGGCCCTCCGGACCCGCGCCGGCTGCGCCCTCGCGGACGGAAACCTGCGGCTCGGCCCCGACGTCGAGTGCCTGCCCCGGGCCGACGCCCGTAGCGCCGCCGTCGCCGCGGCGAGCGTGGTCGCCAAGGTCTTGCGCGACGGCGCGATGCGCGAGCTCGCGCGCACCCACGACCACTACGGTTTCGAGAGGCACGCCGGCTACGGGACCCCGCACCACAGGGCGGCACTCGCCCAGTTCGGCCCGTGCCGGGTCCACCGCCTGAGCTACGCCGGGGTCGCAAGCTGAACAACCGCTCCACGGGGGAGCGGGGCGAGAAGATCGCACGCCGCTTCCTAGAAGACCGGGGCTACTCCATCGTGGAGCAGAACTACCGCACCCGCCACGGCGAACTGGACATCATCGCCCGAAAGGACGGGACCCTGGTAATAGTCGAGGTCAAGCTCCGCCGCACCACGGGCTTCGGCGACCCGCTGGAGGCCGTTACCCCCCGCAAAAGGCGGACTATACGCTCGATGACAGAAGAGTACCTCTCCGAGAAGTCACCCGACTTCCACACCCTTCGCTTCGACGCCATCGGCATCCTTCTGCGCGGAGGCAGACCACGAATAACCCACGTACAGGACGCCTTCTAGGACCATTTGTATAAAATATTAAACAGCGGTATAAAATACTAGACAAAAACTGTCCGGGCGCAGTATACTGTCGGGACTCTGTGCAAGAGTCGTTGGAGGTGAGGGGTGTTCGGGGCCACGCTGGTTGGCTGGGTGGTGGGTTGATGTCGGTTTGCCGGGTCAGAAGCCTGAGTTTGTTTGGCATAGACGCGTTGCCGGTGGAGGTGGAGGTCGACGTGAGCGCGGGGTTGCCGGGCTTCTCGATAGTGGGCCTGCCGGATGCCGCGGTGCAGGAGGCCCGCGAGAGGGTTCGGGTCGCCATCTCCAACAGCGGCTACAAGTTCCCTACAAAGAAGGTCATCGTCAACCTCGCGCCGGCCAACCTCCGGAAGGAGGGGGCGGCCTTCGACCTGCCGATGGCGCTCGGTATCCTGGCGGCGTCGGGGGGGGTGCCGCCTTCGAGGCTCGAAGACGTCGGGGTTGTGGGGGAGCTCTCGCTCGACGGCGGGCTGCGCCGGGTGCGGGGCGCCCTCTCGATGGCCGAGGCGGCCAGGCTGGGCGGGTTGAGACGCCTGATCCTGCCGAAAAAGAACGCCCGGGAGGCGGCTGCCTCCGGCGGCATCGAGGTGTACGGGGTTGGTGGGTTGCGGGAGGCCGTGGAGTTTCTCGCGTCGGGGAACGGGGTCGAGCCGGCCGGACCGTGGTCGGAAGATGGGGAGGAGCCAGCCGCGGTCGAGGACTTTGCCGACGTGACGGGTCAGGGGTACGCGAAGCGGGCCCTAGAGGTCGCGGCCGCCGGTGGGCACAACGTCGTTATGAGCGGCCCGCCCGGTTCCGGGAAGACAATGCTCGCCCGCAGGATGCCAGGTATTCTGCCGCCGCTCGGGTTGGGGGAGCGGATCGAGGTCACCAAGGTCCACAGCGCGGGCGGGGAGACCAACGGGTCGCTGGTGCGGTCACGGCCGTTCCGGGCGCCGCGCCACACC
>JACDFX010000214.1 GCA_013815575.1 Rubrobacter sp. | reverse complement strand
CCTGCGGGACAACCGCTTCAGATCCAAAGCTCCGGCCATCTTGGGCCGCACCCTCTTGATGGTCATGGGTTCTCCTCTCCTATTTAGCCTACCGCCACACGCATAAGCGCCCGGCCTCACCGTACCCCCCGTGTACGAATTCGCGCCGAAATCCGGACGTTTCCTTCGATGAAAGTTCGAGCTACGTCTCTGCGCAGTATAAGCCCACCTTTAATGATCGTGCAACGCAAGAACCGGGCGGCGTTCATACAGATGTACAAAGGCGGTCGATCCTCGGCCTTCCGAAGCTCCGCCCAGGCGCGCCGCCCATCTTCTACAAAGCAGCCCATCGGGCCAGGATGGCCCCGGTCGCGGAGGACACGAGCGCCGCCGCGTGGCCCACGTCGCCCTGCACGAGGACGGCCAGCGCGAAGGTCTGATCCGGCAACAGGATGAGCCCGGCGTCGTTCTCTACTCCTTCCAATTCTCCCGTCTTGTGAGCGTAGCGAGCGCCGGCCGGAAGCATGATCGGCAACCCCGAAGTGAGCCGCTGACCCAGAAGCAACTCCAGCGCTAGAGATCTTGCCTCCGGCGAGAGAAGGGAGCCGCCCCACATCTCACCCATCAAAGCGACCATGTCGGAGGCAGAGGTGGTGTTCTCTCCCCCACGCGCCCGCGCCTCGAAATCCATCATCTTGCGGCGCAGGGCGGTGCGGTGAAGGCCGAGCTCACGGGCGAGCGCGTCGATCCGGCCCATGCCAAGGCGCGAGATCAGGACGTTCGTCGCCGCGTTGTCGCTGACCCGGATCATGCCCTCCGCCAACCGCCGGTAGGAGATTTCGGCGGGGAGCCGCTCTCCGGCCAGCATCTCGGAGTTCCCGACGAGGTCTTCGTGTTCTACGAGGACCACATCTTCCAGCAAGAGCCGGCCCGAGTCCGCCCGCCTCAAGAGTTCCGCGAGGACGAGGACCTTGATCAGACTAGCGCTCGGAAACACCTCGTCTTCCCGAACCCCCACGCTCTCTCCCACCAGCTGCCCTTCCAGGACCCTGGCGCACAGACCCACCCGGCATTCGGCGGAAGAGGCGATCTCCTGAAAGACATGTTCGAGGCGGGACAAACTATCTCTTGCCGGAAGAGGGATACAGACGATCCTGCCTCACAAGCCCGAGCCTGCATACACTGCAGTTCTCGGACCCGCCGACTGCGTCAGATTCCCTGAGAATTTTCTTCGAACCACTGGGCCATCTCCGCGAGGGTCAGGGATCCGGTCGCCACAGAGACCGCGAAATCCGCGACTTGCCCCTTCTCGACCACCACTCGACGGCCCACGGTCGCTAGCAGGTACGCACCCGCGGCAGTTCCGGTCCTCTTGTTTCCGTCCACGAACGGATGCCGTTTGATTACCGACTCGCATAAGGCGGCGGCTTTGTCGAAGGGCGTGGGCAAGTGCTCCGCACCGAATGACGCGCCCCACGGTCTGGCCACCGCCGCTTCGAGCGCCCCCGCGTCCCGCACGCCAGACGAGCCACCGTACTGTTTCACGAGCGCGGCGTGCATGAACAGCAGATCGTTTACGTCCGGGTCGTACTCCACAGGCCTACCTGTCAGCCAGGCTTCTCAAGTCCGAGTCATACTCGTCCATAAAACGTGCCATGAACTCCACGACCTCCTGTCGCGGCTTCGGGGATACGGGATCCAGCAAGAGACGTCCGCCCTCAGAACGCATCCTCACCTCGCTGCCCGGCGTCAACGCCAACTCGCGCGCGATCTCCGCCGGAATCGTCAGGACGACGGAACCGCCGACCTTTTGCAACTTTCGCGTGACCTCCACGCCCTAAACTCCTTCCGTCTACCTCTAAACAGGCTTGTTTGACAAAGTTTAACAAACGTCCGGGCGTCCAGGGTTCCAGGGCGTCAGTAACGGGCGAAGCCCCAGTAGGGGTCTTCATCGACACCGCGGACGACGGTGCCTGAGGAGCCGTGTTCGGAGAGGTAGGTCCCGTCGCCCAGGTAGAAGCCGACGTGGGTAACAGAGTCTTTGCCGAAGAAGATCAGGTCGTTCCGCCTCGCCCCCTTCCAGCCTTCGCGGCTCTTGAAAGGCGCCCGCCCGAACTGGTCGTCGGCGTCGCGGGGCACGCGAATGCCGAGGAGTTCCATCACGCGGAAGACCAGTCCCGAGCAGTCCATCCCGGTTGTGGAGTCGGTGCCGCCCCACCTGTAAGGCAGGCCGAGCAGTTCGCGGGAGATCCCGACCGAAGACGCCACCACGGCTTCGCCCGGAGGCCTCGCCATCCCCGGTACCAGGGTCACCACGGCGCCGCCGGGAAGACGGGCGCCTCCCCCGTCACGCCGCAGCAAGGCGCCGAGCGGCAGGCCGGCCTCGTTGGGTGCGACTACCGTGAGGTCTGGGTCCCAGCCGGGGGCCTCCACCAGCCCGTCCGGACGTGCCCATCCGGGGTAGCCCCGCGGGTCGAGGCCGGTGGCGTGTCCGGGTACGACCACCTGCAGCCAACCGTCGCTCTCGTCCAGCACCCCGAGGCGCTCCCCGACGACCATCTCCGTGACCAGCGGCGCGCCTCTCTCCGGCCGCTCAAATACGGGGACGGAGTCCGTCGAGATCAAGGCCCGCTCCATCGGGCTCACGGCACCCGGCGAATCGGGGGCAGCAAGAAAGGATCAGGCCGCGAGGCGAAGAGCATCATTGACCCATCGGCTCCAGGGCGTCCCCCCGCTCGACCTGGAGCTTCGCGCGTTGATTCCAGCCCGCCTGCCTCCTGGAGCACTAGGCGTCGCGGCGGTCGCTGACGAAGGCCTCGTAGGAGGGGTAGGCTGGGCGTCGCGTCCCCCGGCGGAAGACGAGGGCGAGGGTGGCGGCGCCGGTGCCGAGCATGGCGAAGGCGAAGAGCAGGAGCTCACCGAAGAACGGGATCAGGGTGGTTGCGGCCACGAGAACGGCGCCGACGGTGGCGGCCAGGGCGTTGCCAGACCGGTAGCGGCCGGTGGCGAGCACCACCTTGCGGCCCACGAAGAACGCGGCCACCAGGGCGCCGTAGAAGACGAGGGCCAGGTAGGCAGGCGCCATCAGCAGCAGTAGCGGCACGCCGACCACGGAGACGGCGAGCGCGACGGAGAGTACGAGGACGGCGGGCACGGAGACCAGGCCGACGAGCAGGGACCGGCCCGGGGACTCTTCGGCCCGCCGGGCGGCGGCGGAGAGGGAGCGCGGGGCGACGACGGCGGCGAGCACGACGCACGCCGCGAAGCCCGCGGTGGCGAAGAACCAGCCGAGGTAGCCGAGCAGCCCGTCATCTGGGGAGGACTCGAAGTCCGGCACCATGCCGGCCCCCATCTGCCCGCGCATCTCGGCGCCGGCGTCCGGGTGGAAATCGCCGCTACCGGAGTGCACATCGCCCATCACCACCGCCTCGGGCCCCAGCCGGAGGTCCCCGTGGTCCACGTCTATGCCGCCGCCGACGCGGGAGTTCACGTAGACATCGCCGAACCCGGCGTCCACCTCCCCGGTGACGGGGTCGAGCACCGTAATGTCACCGAAACCGGAGTTGACGCTGCCGCGTACGGGGGCGTCGATCCCGACGCTCCCGAACGCCGAGTGAACGTCGCCGTCCACCCGCCCGTACACGCTGGCGTCCCCGAAGACCGTGGAGACTCCGCCCTCGTACTCGCCACCCTCGACCACCACGTCCGCGAAGACGCTCTTCTCCCCGGCGTACGCCGGGAGCGGCGGCAGGAACATCACGAAGCCGACCAGGGCGACGGAGGCCGCGATCAGGGGCCGCGCGTCGAACCGGCGAAGGGTTACGGGGGCGTTCATGCTTCGCGCGCGCGTCGGCGCGAGACGGAGAACACCACCCCGGCTATGAGCAGATCCAACACCGCCCCGATGCCAAAGGCCACGAGAAGCGCAGGCTCCACGGCCACGAGAAACGCCTCGGCCACGTCCGCGAGCCCGGAGACGAAGCCCCAGAAAGCGCCGACCGAGCCGACCACGAGTGCCGCCGGGTTGGTCCCATCGAGGCTCAGGGCCAGGGAGACCGTAACCAGCAGGGCCGTCGCGAGCCCGGCCCACAAGATCCTGACCCCCACCAGCCGCGTCGGAAGCGCCATCGCCACCTCCCGGCAGACCGACCGGGCCTCCCCTACTTCGAGCGTGCCCATGTGGGCGCTCAACTCGAGCTCCTCTTCATAAAGCTTCTTGCAGGACGGACAGTGATCCAGGTGTGCCCGGACCTCCAACTCTTGCTCCGGGGGGAGTCCCCTGTCTGCGAGTTCGAAGATCTCTTTCGGGTCACGGCAGGACCCGCCGGGCCGGCTCATGCCCGCTCCCCGGCCTCCTCCAGCCTTCCGGCCAGCATGTTGCGGGCGCGGAAGAGCCGGCTCTTGACGGCCGGCACGGAGATGGAGAGGACCTCGGAGATTTCGGCGTAGCTCATCCCCTCGGAGTAGCGCAGCACGATGGGCACGCCGTAGGTCTCAGGCAACGTCGCCACCGCCGCCTGCACGCCGCGGGACTGATCCTTACGCACCGCCTCGGCCTCCGGGCCGCCCGAAACGGCGGCGTGCGTCTCGGGGTTGAACTCGACGGTCTCCTTGCGGCGGCGCAGGGTGTCGATGCCGAGGTTGTTGGCGATGGCGAGCAGCCAGGTCTTGAAGCGGTACTCCGGGTTGAAGGTCTCGAGCCTGTCGTAGGAC
>JACDFX010000213.1 GCA_013815575.1 Rubrobacter sp. | reverse complement strand
CTTCTCCTCGCCGCCGCCCGCCGCCTCGGCGAGTCCGAGCGGACCTTGCGCGCCGGCAACTGGGAGTGGTGGGGGCCGAAGCTCTTCGTGGGCGTCGATGTATGGGGCAAGAAGCTCGGCATCGTCGGCATGGGCCGCATCGGGCAGGCCGTCGCCAGGCGCGGGAAGGGTTTCGGGATGGAAATTCTGTACCACAACCGATCCCGCAAAGAAGACGCGGAAAGAGAGCTCGACGCCCGTTACGTAGACCTCGACGAGTTGCTCGAAACGGCCGATTTCGTCTCCATCCATACTCCCCTCACCGACGAGACCGAGCACCTCATCGGCGCGGAGGAGCTCGACAAGATGAAGCCCACGGCCGTTCTCGTCAACACCTCGCGCGGCCCGGTCCTGGATGAAGAAGCCCTCGCCAATGCCCTTGCAGACGGGTCCATCTTTGCCGCGGGCCTCGACGTCTACGAAGAAGAACCAAAAGTCCATCCGAAGCTTCTTCAACTCGAGAACGCAGTCCTCGCCCCGCACATCGGTAGCGGCTCTGCCGAAACCCGCGACAGGATGGCCGTCCTCGCCGCCGAGAACATCGTCGCCGTCCTCTCCGGCGGGGAGCCGAAGACGCCGGTAGGCGTTTAGGTCGGCCCTTCTCCGGATCGGGTTGGGACCAGCGGGCGGATTTTCTTGGGCCTCAAGGCCAGAATGGGTGACAGACTACCTACGGGCTATCGAGTAGAAGGAGCACGCATTGGAGAATAGAACAGCGGTCGCCGTCGTGACCGGGGCCGCCCGCGGCATAGGGAAGAGGATCTGCCTCGAACTGGCCGAGCGCGGCTACAAGATAGCCGCCAACGACCTGAACGCGCCGGACGAAACGATCCGCGAACTCCGCTCCGCCGGCGCCGAGGCACTCGCCCTCCCCGGCGACGTCTCTGACGAAGCGACGGTGCGGGGCATGGTCGAGGTGGTGATGGGCGAGTTCGGGCGGGTGGACGTGCTGGTCAACAACGCCGGCATAAGCACCATCGTCCCGGCCGAGGAGACGACGCTCGCCGACTGGAACAGGACCCTCGCCGTGAACCTGACCGGGCCGTTCTTGCTTTGCCGCGAGTTCGGAAAGACAATGCTGGATCGGGGCTCCGGAAGCATCGTGAACGTCGCTTCCGTGGCGGGGCTGCTCGGCGTGGGGGACCGGGCGGCGTACAACGCGAGCAAGCACGGCCTCGTCGGCCTCACCCGCACTTTAGCCGCCGAGTGGGGCGGGCGCGGCGTCCGCGTCAACGCCGTCTGCCCCGGATGGGTAAAGACGGAGATGGACGACGAGGACCAGGCAGTAGGCGGCTACACGGACACGGACATCGAGGACCGCGTCCCGATGGCCCGCTTTGCGACGCCGGACGATGTCGCGAAGGCCGTGGCCTTCCTCGCGGACCCCGAGTGGAGCGGTTTCGTCAACGGGCACGCCCTCTCCGTGGACGGCGGTTGGTTCGCGGACGGCTCGTGGGAGGGCCTCCGGCGCAGAAAACAAGGTCGCTGACGAAAAGAGGGGGGCGGCCGGCGGACCGCCCCCCTCGTCGGCGTCGTCCGGGGCATTCCGCCGCCCTACGCGGAGGCACCGCTCTCGGTGGGGAGGCCGGCTCCGATCCAATCCTGTTTTCCCTCCTCGTAGTCGTACACGTTCTCGTAGCCCAGGGCGTCCAACCTCTTCGCCGCCTGGGGCGAGTTCTGGCACGCCCTGTTGGAGCAGTAGACGACCACCTGCGCCGACCTGTCCGGCAACAGGCGCGGCGCGAGCCCGTCTACCTGGGTATGCGGGATGTTGACAGCCCCCGGCAGGTGCGCGTCCTCGTAGTAAGCCGGCCCGAGCGTCTCCACCAGGACTACGTCCTCGCCCCGGTCGAGCTTCCCCTCCAACTCCTCGCGTGAAATGGTCCTGATCGTCACCCTTTCTTCCTCTCTCGCCCCGCGACGGGGCGACGCCCGATCCCTACGATCCCCGTACGGCCCGCTCCACGGCCCGGAAGCCGACCTTCGAGTGCGTCCCGTCGCAGAATGGCTTCTTCGTCGATGCCCCACACCGGCACAACGCGATGGTCTCCTTCTCTACCGAAAACTCCCCGCCATCGGCGTCAACCAATACGAATGGCCCACCCGTCACCAACAACGGGCCGTTCTCGTACGTGGATATGTGCGTCCTATCTGCCACCAGCGTACCTCCTTTTGTTGTCCATACACTAGTTGTTTGTACAACTAGACGGAGGCTAGCACACGCTTGTTGCGTGTGCAACCATATTTTTGTACCATTGGTTTGTGGACGAGAAGGTTTACGCGGATGCTGTCGGGGTTATGGGGGAGGGGCGCGTGGAGGCCTGGCGGGCGCTCATCACGGCGAACGCGCGGGCTATAGAGAAGATCGAGCGGGCGTTGTCGGAGGCGGGGTTGCCGCCGCTCGGTTGGTACGACGTGTTGCTGGAGCTCTCGGGTGCGCCGGACGGGCGGTTGAGGATGCACGAGCTTGCCCGGGCGGTGGTCCTGAGTCGCAGTGGCCTCACGCGGCTAGTGGACCGGCTGGAGAATGCAGGTCTGCTGGGTCGCGAGCCGGACCCGACGGACCGGCGAGGATCTTACGCGGCCATCTCGGATGAAGGGCGGACCCTGCTGCGCCGGATGTGGCCGGTCTACGAGGCGGGCATCGCCGAACACTTCGGCGAGCACCTGACCGACGAAGAGGCACGCGTCGTAGCCGCGGCGCTCGGGCGCGTAGCGGACGCTGCGCAGGCCCGCTAACTCGTGGCCTTCGCCTCCACCGTACAGGCATGGGCCGAGGGGTAGCGCAGTCTCAGGCGCCGCCTAACGCTTCTCGGACGAAGACCGACCGCGCAAGCGGCTCCCCCAACGCGTGGGTCTTGCCGTCTTCGTCTTCGACGATGACGACCCCGTCCAGCTCCCGTACCTGCAAGACGCTCAATGGGCGCCCGGGGACGAGACCGCTGTCCTCCAGGTGATCCAGTATCGGCGCGTCGTCGTTGCGCACCTTTGAGATACGTACGCGCGTCCCAGCCCTGGCTTCGGTGAGGGGGACGGAGTTTTCCACCTCCAAAGTACCGTCGGTCGCCGGGATCGGCTCGCCGTGCGGATCGTACTCCGGATGCCCTAGAAACTCCGCCAACCGCTCGGTGAAACCGTCAGAGACGGCGTGTTCCAGCCGCTCCGCCTCTTCGTGAACCTCCTGCCTGTTGTACCCGAGATGCTCTAGTAAAAAGGTTTCGATCAGGCGGTGCCGCCGTACCAGCCGCAACGCCTCGACCCGCCCGGAATCCGTCAGCGACGCGCCGTGGTAGCGCTCGTGCCTCACCAACCCCATCTCCTGGAGCCGGACGAACATGTTGGAGACCGAGGCCGGCGAGACCGAGAGACGCTCCGCGACCTCCTTGGTGGAGGCAGCCCCCGTCCCCCCAAGGTCCCAGATGGCCTTGACGTAATCCCCCACCGAGGACGAGAAAGGCTTGCTCACCACGGAATCAGTCATCGGAAGGCAACATTATAGACGATCCTCACCCACCCGAGAAATATCGGACTTGATTTTTAACCACGTTTACATTTAGAATTAGCCAAAGCTAAAAAACAGTGAGGAGGTCGGCATGAAAGATCGAAGGTTCGTGGTGCGGGTATCGGTTGGGCTGGCGTTGGGTGCGGCGCTGGTTCACGTCTGGGCGATGCCAGGACATTTTGCGGAGTGGTGGGGGTACGGGGCTTTCTTCCTGCTGGTGGCGGTCGCGCAGGGGTTGTACGGGTTGGCGCTGCTGGCGCGGCCGGGACGGGCGCTCTTCTTTCTCGGCATAGGTGGGAACCTCGCGGTGGTTTCTCTGTACGTCGTGACGCGTACGGTCGGTGTACCGTTCTTCGGCCCGCACGCCGGCGAGGTGGAGGCGGTTGGGCTAACGGACTCTGTCGCCGCAGTCCTTGAGGTGGCGCTCGTCGTCGCGTTGGGGGCGCTGTGTTGGAGGGCGCGGCTGCCGGAAGTTTCCTCTCCCGTTGGCCCTGTTTGGGGGTCTGGGGCAGCGCGGGTCGGCGCGGTGGGCTCGGGGGTCTCGCGGCGGGACTTTCTGCGGGCCGCCGGGGCGGTCGGGGCCGTGGGCGGCGACGAGCTCGACGCGACGCGCATCCTCGGGCGGACCGAGGAAGTCCTCGAGGGCGGAGTCGAAGGCGTGGGCGGCGATGCGCTCGGCCTCGTGCTCGGCCAGCACGCGGTACTCGGGATCGAGACCCGCGCTGAGCGCGTTGGCCCGCAGCAGCCGTGAGCAGAAGCCGTGGATGGTGGAGATCCAGGCCGAGTCGACGGCGCGGGCGTGGTCGCGCTCGCCGGCGTCCACGAAGCGCGCGCGAATGCGGGTCCGTAGCTCGGCCGCCGCCTTCTCGGTGAAGGTGATGGCGAGCATCCGCTCGACGCCCACCTCGTCCTCCAGCACGGCGCGCACGAAACGCTCGACGAGCACACGGGTCTTACCGGTGCCGGCGCCGGCGTGGACGAACAGCGGCCCGTCGCGGCGCTCGACCGCCTTGCGCTGCTCGTTCGTGAGTCCCGACGCCTCGGGGGCGACCTGCTCCTCGAGGAGCGAGAACAGGGAGAGCGTGGTCACGCCTGCTCCTCGCGGCAGATCGACGGGTAGCGGCAGCCGCCGGCGGGCGAGCAGCGCTCGGGACAGGGGGCGACGT
>JACDFX010000212.1 GCA_013815575.1 Rubrobacter sp. | reverse complement strand
CCGCCTGAGAAGCCCGGCGACGGACCTCAGTTCCTCCGTGCGTAGAAGGAACGCGGCGGCGAGGTAGGAGGCCAGGGAGACGCTTCCGACGGCCACGAGGATGAGGAGGCGTTCGGTGAAGTCGTCGCCGGTGCCTAGGAGGGTTGTGCCGGCGAGGGCGACGGCGTACATGACGGCGCCGGCGGCCAGGATCTTCGCGAGTGAGGCCAGGAGGCGGCGGCCGTCGATCCTGCCTATCTCCCTGCGGGTGGTGGCAAGGGCGAGAACCGCGAGCACGGCGTAGGCGATAGAGAGCGCCAGCACGACCCCTACAGCCCGGAAGAGGGAGGAGAGGCCGTAGGCGAGGGCGGCGTAGGCGACGAGGATGCCGACGTTCAGGAGGGCCGGGGTCATAGTGTTCTGGCGGGAGTAGAAGGCCCGGACGAGAAAGAAGTAGGCAGAGTAGCCCAGGAGGCCGACCGCGTAGGCGACGAGCAGGCCGGCGACGATCCGTGTGTCCTGCGCGCCGAACTTTTCGCGCTGGTAGAGGGCACCGACGATGGGCTCCGCGAGCACGACCAAGCCGACTGTGGAAGGCACGACGACGAAGACCATCGTCCTGAGGCCGAAGGAGAGGGTCTCCCTATAACCTTCGACGTCTTCGCGGGAGTGTTTCTCGGAGAGATCGGGCATCAAGGCCGTCGCTATGGCTACCACGAAGATGCCATATGGTAGGGAGAATATGGTGAACGCGTAGGTGAGTTCCGCGTACTGTCCGAAGCCGGTTGCCAGGCTGGCTGCCAGGAGTTGGAATGCCACGGACGCTGCCACGAGTACTACCATCGGCCCGGCGAGCTTTGCGGTAGGAAGCAGGGCCGGGTGTCCGAGTTGCGGGCGTGGCCTGTAGCCGAGGGCGAGCAACGTGGGTACCAGCGCGAGCGCCATTACCGCAACACCGATTGTCACCCCGGAGGCGAGGACGTAGAGGGCCAGGCTCCGGTCGCCCTCCTCCAGAAAAACGTAGGCGGCGAAGGAGCATATGATGATCAGGTTGTTCAGCACGGGCGCGAAGGTTGGCAGAAAGAAGCGCCGGTGGGCCTGGAGCACCCCGGTAGCGATGGTGGTCACGCCGTAGAAGAGCATCTGCACGGCAAAAACGCGGAAAAAGAACACCGCGAGCTCCGTGGTCTCCCTGGCGTCGGCGGGTGAGATGTCCGTGGAAGGGCTCAAGCCTATGACCAGCGCGACGAGGGGGCCGGCAAAGACGATGCCGAAGAGAGCGAGAAGCGCCATCAGCGGCAGCACCAGGGTGATCAGGGCGTTCGTCAGGCGGCGCGCGTCCTCCTCGCCGTAGCTCGTGATGCGGTCGACCAGGACCGGGATGAAGATGGAGTACAGGATGCCGCCCAGGAAAAGCTCGTAGATTAGGCTCGGCAGGAGTACGGCGAGGGCGTAGGCGTCCGCCACCACGGCCGTGCCGAGGACGGCGCCCTGCACCGCGACGCGCACGTAGCCTGTTGCCCGCGAGAGCACCGTCGCCGCGGAGATTGAGAGCATTGATCGGAGGATGCCGGTCATCGAGACACGCCCTCTTCGGGGGCTTTCGGCACGCTGCGGCTTACGCCTCCGCTCTTAGCACGCCCTCTTTGGGGACTTTCAGCACGCAGCCTGACGGCTGGTTTCAGCATCCCGCCGGGTCTTGCCCGGTATGTATCGCGGAACTCTCCAGAGAACGACGCTGCTGGAGATAGACCCTCGTGTAGTGTCGGGCGCGGTCAGGGTCGTGAGAAGCTGAAATGCTGAAAGCGCGGGCCGCAAAGGCGAAGCGTGCTGACAGGCTCTCTATGGTATCTCCTCGGGGGGGCGGCCGATCCAGCGCTCGTAGATCTCCTCGTAGGTGCCGTCCTCTTTTATCTCGACGAGGGCCTCGTTGACGGGCTCGGCTAAAGGGCTCTCTTTGGGCAAGGCTATGCCGTACTGTTCGCCGGTCGCGATGACCTCTACCAGCTCCAACTCCCCGCCGGACTTGTCCGCTTCGCTCTGGGCGGCGGGCAGGTCGTAGACCACGCCGTCCACCGCCTCGTTCTCCAGCGCGTCGAAGGCCTTCCCGATGGTCCTGTAGGAGCGGACCCCCTCAACGTCGCCGGCGTTTAGGAGCTCCCTGGCCTCTGCCTGCCCAATCGTGCCTCCCTGTACTCCTATTACCTCTTCGGCAAGGTCGCCCGTTGACTCTATCTCGGAGCCGCTGCGGACCACCAGTGCCTCGTCCACGTTGTAGTAAGGCTCGGAGAAATCTACCTGCTGGCGGCGGGTTTCGGTTATGGTCATGCCGGAGATCGCCGCGTCGAAGAACTCGGAGCTTAGGCCCCGCAGGAGGCTATCGAACTGGACGTTCCTGTACTGGACCTCGAGATCCATCCGTTCGGCCACCTCGTTCATCAGGTCTATGTCGAAGCCCTTGGGACCTTTTCTCGGGGAGAACTCGAAGGGCGGGTAGGCGACGTTCGAGGCGACGACTATCTTCCCATCGGCCAGGGCGGAGCTTGTGGTCTCCTCCTGCCGCACTACCTCGGCCGGCGGGGGGCCGTCGTCCCCCGCGCTGCAGCCCGCCGCGAAGAGGGCGCACGAGACGAGCGTCGCTGCGAAGAGCCTCCTGGACCACCCTATCACCGTGAACTTTCCCTCCCGCCTGTGCGACCCGCGTCTGCGACCCGGGGCTTCCTCCCGTCGGGCGGGGCGGCCGGGCGTTGCGTCCCTTGCACGCCAATACTATTCATCCGCCCCCGGCCGGTCAAGGCGCCTAGGGTGGATAGGCCGCTACGCCGTGCGGCGGTTCAGGCGACGTTCGAGGCCGTTTGCCAGGTAGATCAGGGGCAGGCAGATCGCCAGGTAGAAGACCGCCGCCGCCACCAGCGGCGTCGAGTTGGCCGTCGCCGACTGGAGCACCCGTGCCGAACGCAGCAACTCTTCGAGCCCAATCACCGAGACGATGGACGTGTCCTTTATGAGCATCACGAACTCGTTGGTTAAAGGGGGGATAACGCGGCGGAAGGCCTGCGGGACGATGATGTGGCGCATGGTCTGGGCGTAGGTGAGGCCGGAGGCGCGGCCCGCCTCCATCTGGCCGCGGTCGATGCTCTGGATGCCGGAGCGAAAGATCTCAGCGACGTAGGCGGCGCTGTTGAGGGTGAGCGCTATCAGGCCCGCGAAGAAGAGGCTTTCGATCCGGATGCCGATGTTCGGCGTTGCGAAGTAGATGAAGATTATCTGGATCAGGAGCGGCGTGCCCCGGAACACGTCTATGTAGACCTGCGCCGGGGCGGAGAGGATCTTCGAGCGCCCTATCTTCATCAGCGCCAGCACGAGGCCGAGGACTATGCCGAGTATCTCCGCCAGAAGCGCCAGAAGAACGGTGATGAGGAACGCCTGCAGGAGCGAGTCGAAGTTCTGGAAGACCACCCCGAGGTCCAGGTAGCTCTCCCGGATGTTCTGCAGGCTGAAGAAGCTCGGGTCGAACTCTACCGGCCACTCGAACGGCACCGCGCTACCCCTTGAGCTCTACTCAGGTATCTCTTCCGGGGCGCGGCCGATCCACTTCTTGTAGATCTCCTCGTAGGTGCCGTCTTCCTTTATCTCCGCTAGCGCCTTATTAACGTCCTGGCGCATGTCGGAGTCCTTGGGGAAAGCTATGCCGTACTGCTCGCCGGTCGCGATGACCTGGACGATCTCGAGCTTACCGCCGCTGCCGTTCACCTCGTCCTGAGAGACGGGCAGGTCGTTGATTATGGCCTCTATCTGGCCGTTGTTCAGGGCCGCGAACGCGTCCTCGATGGTGTCGAAGGTGCGAACCTCGCCCGTTATCTTGCCCTGATCCTTGAACTCGTTGGCCTTGATCTCGCCGGTCGTGCCGATCTGGACGCCCACGGTCGCGTCCCCGAGCTCGTCGACAGACCCGATGCCGCCGTCGCTCGGAACGAGCAGCGACTGGTCGGCGTTGAAGTACGGGTCAGAGAAGTCTATGCGCTTCTTGCGCTCTGGCGTGATGGTCATGGCGGAGATGACGACGTCGTACTGGTTGTTGGAGAGGCCGCCGATGATGCCGTCGAAGCCGACGTTCTTGTATTCGGGCTTGAAACCGGCCCGCTTGCCGATCTCATCCAACAGATCGATGTCGAACCCGACGGGCTCGCCATCCTTCTCGAACTCGAAGGGCGGGTATGCGATGTCCGAGGCAACGCTGACGTCTTCTCCACCACCACCCCCACCGCCACCACCACTACCGCCGCCGCAACCGGCGACCATCAGCGACAGCGCCGCCGCAAGAACGAACAGCGGCAGAACCCTCCCGAACAAACTCTTCGTCATAGAAACGCCCTTCTCCGTACCCGACGGGGGTTCCTCGGAGCGTGGTCCCGAAACCCGACCGTTCAACGAACCGATATAGGGGGCCAATATAGTTTCGCGGCCCTCTCTGGTCAAGCGCGGGTGTGGCGTGTTGCCCGGCGGCCGACGCCCGTGCTACGGTGCCGCACTGCTCGTCGGCGTTGTATTTTGTATGGGAGACCTCATGACGGACCTTGACCGGAAGCTCGTAGACGCCGTGACCCGCGAGGTCGAGGCCCGCCGCGACGACGCGGTGCGCCTCCTGCAAGAGCTGGTCCGAGTCCCCTCCACCACGGGCGACGAGGGGGCCGTCCAGGTGAAGGTCGAGCACGCCTTCCGCGGGCGTGGCCT